>DASRTX010000554.1:0-5875 GCA_035655715.1 Myxococcales bacterium
AACCGCGGCGCGCTCTCCCGCCTCTTCTCCACCGGTCTGATCTTCACCCAGAAGGGCGCCCGCGCCGGACGGGATCTCCTGCTCGCGCACCAGGCCCTGCTCCGCAGCGCCGATCTCTTCGCCCGCCTGCTCGATCCTTCCTCGCGCCACGACGTGGCGCTCAAGCACCGCGCCGAGGAGCTGCTGGCGCACCTGGACTCGCAGCTGGCGCGGACGGCGCAGCTGACGGCGAGGACGGGCGAGTTCCTGTCCGGCCGCGGCAGGGACTGAAGACCCCTACTCGTTGTTCCTCAAGAACGTCGGGATATCCAACTCGTCCTCGGTGGCCCCGGTCATCTGCCTCAGCTCGTCCCACGAGATGTGCCGCACCGGCCGCTCATGCTGCTGCGGCTTGGGCGCAGGCGGCGGCGTGGCCCGGGCCTGTCCCGGCGCCGGCGTCGCGGCCCGGATTTCCGGCGTGCGCGGCGCGGAGTGATGGCGCGGGCCGCCCGGCTCGGTTGCCGAGGGCATGGTCAGCGTTCCCTGGGTGGGCCGGACCACGCGGGTTGCGTCCATGCGCTCGATGCGGCGCGCCTCGCGCGATGTGAACCCGGTGGCGATGACGGTGATCTTGAGCGCATCGCCCATCTCGTCGTTGATCACGCTGCCGAAGATGATGTTGGCGTCCTCGTGAGCGGCTTCCTGGATCAGCGAGCAGGCCTGGTTCACCTCCACCAGCGTCATGTTCGCGCCGCCGGTGATGTTGATGAGGATGCCGGTGGCGCCGTCGATCTGGATGTCCTCCAGGAGCGGGCTCTCCACCGCCGACTTCGCCGCTGCCAGGGCGCGGTCCTGGCCGGTGGCGGTGCCGGTGCCCATCAGCGCCACCCCCATGTTGCTCATGATGGTGCGCACGTCGGCGAAGTCGACGTTGATCAGGCCGGGGATGGTGATCAGGTCGGAGATGCCCTGCACGGCGTTGAGCAGCACCTCGTCGGCCTTCTTGAAGGTGTCGAGCAGCGTGGTCCGCTCGTCTGCCACCGCCAGCAGCCGCTGGTTGGGGATGGTGATGAGCGTGTCCACGGCGTTCTTCAGCTCGCTGATGCCGTGCTCCGCCTGCTTGAGGCGCCGCTTGCCCTCGAAGACGAAGGGCTTGGTCACCACGCCTACGGTGAGCGCCCCGACCTGCCGCGCGAGGTCGGCGATCACCGGCGCGCCGCCGGTGCCGGTGCCGCCGCCCATGCCGGCGGTGACGAAGACCATGTCGGCGCCCTCCAGCGCCTCGAGGATCTTGTCGCGGTCCTCCAGCGCGGCCTGCCGTCCGATCTCCGGATTGGCGCCCGCGCCCAGCCCCTTGGTGACCTGCGCGCCCAGCTGGATCTTGGTGCGCGCGCGGTTGTGCTGGAGGGCCTGGCAGTCGGTGTTGGCGGCGATGAAATCCACGCCGGTGAGCCCGGCGATGATCATCGTGTTGAGCGCATTGCCGCCGCCGCCGCCGACGCCCACGACCTTGATCCTCGCACCGAGATCGTTCATGTCATCCATGACCCCTCCGAATCCTAGAAGAGCTCTTTTACCCAGCTCAGAAACCTGTCCCGGATCGACGCGCCGTCACCCGCACCGAGGTACGCGCGGCTGTCCTTGCCTTGCCGTGCGCCGTAGAGCAGAAGGCCCACCGCCGTTGCGTGCTGCGGGCTCTTCACCACGTCCGTGAGACCGCCGATGCCGCGGGGCAGCCCGCGCCTGACCGGAAGCCCCAACACCTCTTCCGCCAGCTCGGGCATGCCGTGCAGGTTGGTGGAGCCTCCTGTCAGCACGGCGCCGGAGGCGAGCAGGTCCTCCTGCCCGGCCTTCTGGATCTCGCGCTGCACCAGCTGGAACAACTCCTCCACCCGCGGTTCGATGATCTCGCAGAGGATGCGCCTGTTGAGCACCCGCGGCGCGCGCCCGCCTACGCTGGGCACCTCGATGGTGTCGTCCTTGTCCAGGCTGGCGCTCTGCGCGCTGCCGAACTTCACCTTGAGCTTCTCCGCCTCCTGCATGGGCGTGCGCAGCCCCACCGCGATGTCGTTGGTGAGGTGGTTGCCGCCCAGCGGGATGACGCTGGTGTGCTGGATGGCGCCGCCGGAGAAGATGGCCAGATCGGTGGTGCCGCCCCCGATGTCCACCAGCGCCACGCCCAACTCCTTCTCTTCGTCGGCCAGCACCGCCTCGGCGGAGGCGAGCGGTTCGAGCACGATGTCCGCCACCGAGAGGCCGGTCTTGCCGCAGCACTTGACGATGTTCTGCGCGCTGGAGACGGCGGCGGTGACGATGTGCACCTTCGCCTCCAGCCGCACGCCGCTCATGCCCAGTGGCTCGCGGATGCCGTCCTGCTCGTCGATGATGTACTCCTGGGGCAGCACGTGGAGGATCTCGCGGTCCTGCGGGATGTTGATGGCCCGCGCCGCGTCCAGCACCCGGTCGATGTCGCCCTGCCGCACTTCCTTGTCCTTCACCGCCACCACGCCCTGGGAGTTGAAGCCGCGGATGTGGCCGCCGGCGATTCCGGCGTAGACCGCGTTGATCTCGGCGCCCGCCATCAACTCGGCCTCCTCTACCGCGCGGCGGATGGAGGAGACGGTGGCCTCGATGTTGATGACCACGCCCTTCCGCAGCCCGCGCGAGGGGTGGGTCCCGATGCCGATGACGTCGATGCCCTCGGGGGTGACCTCGCCCACGATGCAGCAGATCTTCGTGGTTCCGATGTCGAGTCCAACGATGATGTCACCCTTCTTCTGCGCCATGGTCGGCTACCTCGTGTCGGCCAGCGTGGCGGCGGCCTGGTCGGGGCGCGCCGGATTGTCGAGATCGATGCGGGTGGCCCGCTCGCCGCGGCGCGCGAGCGCGGCGCGGACCTGCGAGAGCCGCTGCAGCTTGAGCGAGATCTCGCTGGCCCCCAGGCGGATCTCTTGCAGGCCCTGCCCCTCGTGCGCGAAGAGCGTGAAGCCGCCGCCTTCGTCCAGGCGCACCTCGGACAGCGAGCCTGCCGGAAACCCGGACGCGCGCCAGGTGTCCAGCAGGTGGAGGGCGCCAAAGATGCGCAGCTGCAGCTCGGGCTTGTGGTCGACCCAGGCCTCGCGCGACAGCCCGGTGAGGATGGGCAGGTCGAGCGCGTCGTCGGGAGTTGCGCGCTTGAAGATGCGCCCCTCCTCGTCGAGCACGTAGAGCGCCCCCAGCTGCACCAGCGCGGCGGGCCGGTGCTCGGTCACCGAGACCAGCACCGCGTCGGGCAGCCGGCGTTCCAGGCGCGCGGAGGCGACCCAGGGGTGCCCTTCCAGCGCGTGCGCGGCGCGAACCAGGTCCAGGCGGAAGAGGTTCTCGCCGCGCTGGAGGCCGCTGCGCTGCAGCAGCTCCGCCTCCCTGGCGTGAAAGAGGCCGGTGAAGCGCACCTCGTGCAGCGCGAAGGCGCCCGAGTTGGTGGCCCAGTGCCAGCCCTGCCAGGCCGCGACGCCCAGCGCCGCGCTCACCAGCGCCGCCGCCAGCGTGCGCAGCGCGCTCTCCATCGCCGAGCGGAAGGCCGCGCGATCTTCCGCCGCCGCCGCCCTGCGCACCTGCGCCATCTGCAGTGCTTTGAAGGTCATGGTTGCACCCTCAGGAAGGACTTCCCGGGATCGGGGAGATCGAACTGCGCCTCGTCCTGCAGCAACACCGCCCCGGCGTGATGGGCGAGCAGCTCCGGCGGCAGCGGCGGGTCGAACTCTCCCACCAGGCGCACCTCGGGCTGCAACTCGATGCCGGTGGCCAGAAGCACCGCGCGGCGGGCGGCGGCGATCAAGTCCACCACGTCCGCCGCCTTGGCCGTGCCCAGGTTGACGATGAAGTTGGCGTGCTTCTCGCTGATCTGCGCGCCGCCGCGCGCCATGCCCTTGAGCCCGGCTTCCTCGATCAGGCGGCCCGCGAACTGTCCCGGCGGATTGACGAACACGGACCCCGAGTTGGGCTGGCTGAGCGGCTGGGTGGCGCGGCGGCGATCGACGTCGGCCTTGGCGGCGCGCTGCTGCTCGAGCAGATCCGCCTCCGAGCCGCGGCGCACCTTGCAGCGCGCCCGCGTCAACACTGCGCCGCGCGGGATCTCGCAATGGCGATAGGCGAGCTCGAGCGCTTTGGCGTCGATCCAGCGCAGTCCGGAGGGCGTGGCCACCTCGACTGCGAGCAGGTGATCGGCCATGCAGCCGGTGCGCGTGCCGGCGTTCATCGCCACCATGCCCCCCACCGTCCCGGGAATGCCCGCCGCCCAGGCCACACCGGTGCCGCGCTGCTCGCGCGCCAGCGAGAGGAAGCGGGCGATGGGCGCGCCGGCGCCGAGCGTGAGCACCACGTGATCGCCGGCCTCCTCCACCTCCTCGGAGGCGAAGTCCTGCCCAAGCCGCAGCACCGCGCCGTCCACGCCCCGATCGCCGACGACGGTGTTGGCGCCGCCGCCAAGCGAGAACCAGCCCACGCCGGCGGACGAGAGCACGCGCAGCGTCTCCACCAGCGCGCGCGGATCGCGCGGCTTGACCCAGAGCCGGGCGGCGCCGCCCACCCGCACGCTGGTGCGCGGCGAAAGCGGCGCGTCCTCGAGGACTTCGCCGCGGGCGGCGCGGCGCAGGTCGGCGACCAAGGCGCTCATCGCAAGAGCTCCAGCAGCTCCTCGCCGGCGTGGGTGATGTCGCCGGCCCCGAGCGTGATGACCAGATCTCCCGAGTGCGTCTTCTCCCGCAGCTTGCGCGCCAACTGTGCGCGCTCCACGAAGGTGGCGTCGCGGTGGCCGCAGGCCTTGACCGCCTCGTGCAGGCGCGCGCCGGTGACGCCCGCGATGGGATCCTCGCCAGCCGCGTAGATTTCGGTGAGCAGGAGCACGTCCGCGTCGTTGAAGGCGGTGGCGAACTCGCCGAGCAGGTCGCGCGTCCGCGTGTAGCGGTGCGGCTGGAAGGCGCAGACGATGCGCTTCTGCGGAAAGGATGCCCGCGCTCCGGCGAGCGTCGCGCGGATCTCCGCCGGGTGATGGCCGTAGTCGTCGACGACGAGGACGCCCTTCGCCTCGCCGCGGACGGTGAAGCGCCGCTGCACGCCGGCGAATTCGGAGAGCGACTCCGCGGTCTTGGCGAAGGGGATGCCAAGCTCGTGCGCGACCGCGCAGGTGGCGAGCGCGTTGAGCACGTTGTGCGCGCCCACCATCTTCAAGTTGACCTCGCCCAGCCGGTGCCCACGATGCGAGACGACGAAGCGGGCAGCGAAGGCGGAGAGACGCACGTCGTCCGCGCGCCAGTCCGCCTGCGGCGAGATGCCGTAGGTGACGTGCCGCTTGGAAATACGCGGAATCAAGTGCTGCACGGTGGGATGATCGAGGCACATCACCGCCAGGCCGTAGAAGGGAACGCGGTCGGCAAAGTCGACGAAGGCCTGCTGCAGCGCTTCGATGGTGCCGTAGTGGTCCAGGTGCTCGGCATCGACGTTGGTGATGACGGCGATGGTCGGCGTGAGATGGAGGAAGGAGCCGTCCGACTCGTCCGCCTCGACCACGATCCACTCGCCCCTTCCGAGCTTGGCGTTGGATCCGAAGGCGTTCAGCTTCCCGCCGACCACCGCCGTGGGATGGAGGCCCGCGTGATCCAGGACGGTGGTGATGAGGGAAGTGGTGGTGGTCTTGCCGTGCGATCCGGCGATGGCCACGGCGTCCTTGAGGCGCATCAGCTCGGCGAGCATCTCGGCCCGCCGCACCACCGGGATGCGCCGCTCGAGCGCCGCGGCGACTTCGGGGTTGGCGCGCTTGACCGCGGTGGAGGTGACCACGACCGCCGCGTCGCCCAGATTCTCCCGTGCGTGCCCGACGGACACGGGGATGCCGCGCGCGCGCAGGCGTTCGACCGAG
>DASRTX010000555.1:0-5241 GCA_035655715.1 Myxococcales bacterium
CGCGGCATCTACCTGCGCGGCTACGTCGTCCGCGAGGCCGACGTCGAGGAGGCCCGCAAGGCGTTCAGGCTGGTGATCGAGGCGCTGCCTGCCGGCGACGAGGTGGCGCAAAAAGCAAAACGCTGGCTCGACAAGCTCGAGCCCAAGGCCGCAGAGTAACGCGACCATGCCCGAGCGCCTCCCGCCCAGGCCCGCCACCTCCGCGGGCCAGTTCGACCTCTTCGGCAAGCGCGAAGGCGGCCCGAGGGTCTACTCGGTCTCCGAGATCACTCGCGAGATCAAGGCCGTCCTCGAAGGCCGCTTTCCCTCGGTCCTGGTCAAGGGGGAAGTCTCCAACCTGCGCACGCCCTCCAGCGGCCACCTCTACTTCACCCTCAAGGACGAGGACGCATGCCTCGAGGCGGTCCTCTTCCGCACAGAGGCGCGGCGGCTGCGCTTCCAGGTGCGCAACGGGCTTTCGCTGGTGGCGCGGGGCCACCTGGACGTCTACGAGCCCAAGGGCGGATACCAGCTGGTCTGCGACGGAGTGGAGCCGCTGGGCGCCGGCGCGCTCCAGATCGCCTTCGAGCAGCTCAAGGAGCGGCTGCAGAAAGAAGGGCTCTTCGATCCGGCGCGGAAGCGGAAGCTTCCCTTCCTCCCCCGGCGCGTCGCGGTGGTCACCAGCCCGAGCGGAGCGGCGGTGCACGACTTCCTGCGCGTGCTCCACCGCCGCTTTCCCAACCTCCCGGTGCTGATCGTGCCGGTGCGGGTGCAGGGCGAAGGGGCAGCGCAGGAGATCGCGCGCGGCGTGGTGCGCGCCGCCAAGCAACGCCGCGTGGACGTGGTGGTGGTGGCGCGCGGCGGCGGCAGCCTGGAAGACCTGTGGGCCTTCAACGAGGAGGTGGTGGCGCGCGCCGTCTCCTCCTGCCCGGTGCCGGTGGTGAGCGCCGTCGGCCACGAGGTGGACTTCACCATCGCGGACTTCTGCGCCGACGTGCGCGCGCCCACCCCCACCGCCGCCGCGGAGCTGATCGCGCGGGTGAAGGACGAGCTCTCGGCCGATCTCGCGCAGCGCCGGGCCCGCCTGCAGCGCGCGCTGCGGTCGCAGCTGGAACGGAAGCGGGCGCAGCTGGACAAGGCGCGAGCGCGCGTCGCCGATCCCCGGCGCCTGATCGGCGAGCGTCAGCTCCGGCTGGATCGCCTGCGCCAGCGGCTCGAGGACCTTCACCGCGAGCAACTCGCCGCGCGCAAGGACAGCCTGCGCGCCCTCCGCCAGCGACTTGCGGAGCAGCATCCGCGCGAGCGGCTGCACCGGCTGGAGCGGGAGGTCGCCCGCCTCGATCAGAAGCTCAGGTCGCTGGCGGAGCGCGCGCTGGCCGCGCGCCGGCACCGCTTCTCCGGCCTGGCAGGACGGCTGGACGCGCTCTCGCCGCTGCGCGTGCTCGCCCGCGGCTACGCGGTGGCGTTCGATCCCCGCGGGCATGTCTTACAGAAGGCGGCGCAGGTCACGCCGGGCGAGCGTGTGCGCGTCCGCCTGCACGAAGGAGAGATCTCCGCGCGGGTCGTGGACGAGGAGGAAGGCTGATGTCCCGCATGAACGGGACGAAGGCGTCCGCGCCGGCGGTTTTCGCCGCCAGGGGACTGGCCCCCATCCCGACCCGGTGCTAGAGGAGGGACCCGTGGCCGATTCCGCTGCCCCGGCAGTCTCGGAGAAGTACGAGGACCTGGTCCAGCGCCTCTCCAAGGTGGTGGAGCGGCTTGAAGGGGGCGGGCTCTCGTTGGAGGAGTCGATCGCGGCGTTCGAGGAAGGCATCCGGCTGGCACGGGCTGGCGCGGCGAAGCTGGAGGAGGCGGAGCGCAAGGTGGAGATCCTCCTCGAAGGCGATCGCCTGGCGCCGTTCTCCGGACAGGACAAGTAGATCGAGAAGAGTCATCGCGCGTCGGAGATCACAGCATGGCAGCCCGCAGGAAGATCATCATCGTCGACGACGACCGAGAGACGCGAGAGATGCTCAAGATGGCTCTCGAGCTGGAGGGCTACGACGTGGCCCAGGCCGCCAACGGCCTGCGCCTCATCTCCACGCTGCACGTCGATCGCCCCGACCTCATCCTGCTCGACGTGATGATGAGCTGGATCGACGGCTTCGAGCTCTGCCGGGCGGTGAAGAAGAACGACGAGTTCCGCGACATCCCGGTCATCTTCATCTCCGCCAAGAAGACCGCGCAGGACATCCGCACCGGCCTGGCCGCCGGTGCCGCGGACTACTTCTCCAAGCCCATCGACATGGAACGGCTGCTCGCGCGCATCGCCGCGCTGATGGGCCCCGTCGCCCCGGCCTCCCCCGAACAGCGGCGGTGAAGCTCCGCGCCGACGTGCTGCTGGTCGAGCGCGGGCTGGCCGAGTCGCGCGCCAGGGCGCAGGCGCTGATCCTCGCCGGCAGCGTCGTAGCCGGGGACCATCGGGTGGAGAAGCCCGGCCAGCTCCTCGATTCCGCCATCGAGTTGCGCGTCAAGGAACAGCTCCGCTACGTCTCGCGCGGCGGCCTCAAGCTGGAGAAAGGGCTGGACCACTTCGCGCTCAGCCCGGCCGGGCGGATCTGCGTGGACCTGGGCGCCTCCACCGGGGGCTTCACCGACGTCCTCCTGCAGCGCGGCGCCTTGCGCGTGCACGCGGTCGACGTGGGCTACGGGCAGCTGCACCCGCGCTTGCGCGCCGATCCACGGGTGGTGGTGCACGAGCGCGTCAACGCCCGCGCCCTCGCGCTTCCAGAGGCGTGCGCCGCGGCCGTGGCAGATCTCTCCTTCATCTCGCTCAAGCTGGTGCTGCCCGCCCTGCTGGCTGCGCTCCAGCCGGCCGACGCCTGGGCGTGCCTCCTGGTCAAGCCGCAGTTCGAGGCCGGCCGGGCGGAGGTGGGCAAGGGTGGCGTGGTGCGGGACGCGGCCGTACACGCCCGTGTGGTCAGCGAGATCTCCGCGGAAATGCAGCGGCTTGGCCTATCTGTGTTGGGGTCGGTGGAGTCGCCTGTGCGCGGACCTGCGGGCAATCGCGAGTATCTCCTTGCCGGGCGAAGATCCTGATTTCCGGAGCGTTGGCGCTACCCGATCCCCCGGGATAGACTTTCGGACGGTCGGATCGTCCATGGGGAGCGAGATGGCGGTGGGCAGCTCCATTCGAGTGCGCGTCGCGGCCCCCGTCACGGAGGCCCGCCGGCTCTCCACACGCCTGACAAGAGGCGGAATTTCTGCCGCGCCCGACGACGGCGAGTCCCGCGCCGACGTCCTCATCGCGCTGGAGCCCACGGATTTGGCGTCCCTGCGGGCGCGCGCCGGCTGGCTGCTCGTCCTCGGATCCCCTGGCGCCGCCTACTTCGCCGCCGGCGCCGACGACGTGGTGGTTCCCGGTGAGCCGGAGCTGCTCTTCCGCCGGATCCGGGCCGTGGTGGAGCGGCAGGACCTGCTCGCCCGCATGGAGCGGCTCAACGAGCGGGTCGCCGCGCTCGAAGCCGGCCTTGCCGATGCCGCCCACGACGTGCGCAGCCCGCTGCAGGCGGTGATCGGGAACGCCGAGCTGCTCTCCCGCGACACCTCGCTCACGCCCCGGCAGCGGGAGAGCGCAGCGGCCTGCGTGCGCCAGGGCCTGCGCGCGATGCAGTTGGCAGAGCGCATTCTCGAGGCGGCCAAGCGGCGCGAGCGGACCGCACTGGACGTCAGCGCCTTCGATCTCGGGCACCTGATCGCGACCGCCGTCGAGCACGCGCAGACCACCGCGCGCCAGCGGGGCGTCCTGCTCGTGGCCGTGCCGCCCGTGCGCCCGGTGGAGGTGCGCGCCGACGAGGAGCTGCTCGCCCGCCTGCTCGACAACCTGATCGGCAACGCGCTGCGCTTCTCGCCTCGCGGCGGCCAGGTGGAAGTGTGCGCCTGGCGCGCCAGCCCCAAGTTCGTGCGCCTTTCGGTGAAGGACGAGGGCGAGGGCATCCCGCAGACGGAGCTGCCCAAGCTGCTGGCGGGCCTCGGCCCCGGCCGCGGGCTGCGCATCGCCCGCGACATCGCCGAGCGTCATGGCGGCGAGCTGTGGGCGGAGAGCGCGGAGAACCAGGGCACGCGCTTCTTCATCGAGCTGCCGCTGCAGCCGCCCTCCACGCGGCCGCGGGTGCTGCTCGTCTCCGACGATTCCAAGTGGCTGCGCGAGGTGTCGCGCACGCTCAAGAACGCCTGCGACGTGCGCACCGCCACGGCAGCGGCGGCAAAGCTGGGCAACAAGCGCACGGATCTGGTGTTGGTGGACCCCAGCCACAAGCCCGGCAAGAAGCTGGAGGCGCTGCGCATCGAGGCCAAGGGCGCGCAGGTGCCGCTGGTGGAGCTGCCGAGCGAGATGGCGGCGTCGCGCCTGGCGCGCACGCTGGCGAACCTGGGCGTCTGAATCGCGTTATTGTCCGGGCATGCTGCTCGCGCTGCTCCTCGCCGCAACCCTCCCCGATTACACCGGCTACGTGGTCGATCGCGCGCATGTCCTCGACGCGCGCGCTGTACAGCACGTCACCCAGGTGGCCTCCTCGCTGGACCACTCCGGCGTGGCGCAGCTGGCGGTCGCCACCGTGACTCCCGAGATGATGGGCGACGCCTCGCGCGAGGAGTATGCCAACTCCCTCTTCAAGAAGTGGGGACTGGGACACGGGACCAAGCGCGACGACGGCGTGCTGGTGCTGTTCGTGCCGGGAAAGCCGGGAGCCCGGCAAATCTGGATCGAGGTCGGCTACGGCCTGGAAGGCATCCTGCCCGACGGGAAGGTCGGCCAGATCCGCACCGAGCAGGCCTTCCCCTACATGCGCAACGACGACTACTCGGGCGCGGCGGTGCACGTGGCCGACGCGCTGGCGGCGGTCATCCAGGCCGATGCCACGGCCGGAGGAGACGCGGCGCCCGGCAAGAACGCGGCGCGGGGCGGAAAAGGCGTCGGCATGCCTGGCTACAGCGCGCCCGCCAACTATGGCGGCATGGCCGTAGCCGTGATCTGCATGCTGGGTCTGGCCATCTTGCTGGCGTCCAGCGGTGCGCGGCGGCAGTTCCCCGGCGGCAAGACGCGCCTTGCCGGGGCCGGCCTCGCCGGTGCGTCGGCGCTGGCCCTGGTGACCATGAGCAGCGGCGCGGGCTGGATCGCGCTGGTCATCGGCCTGATCGTCAACGCGGTCATCTGGGCGTCGATCCGCGCGCACAAGTGCCCCAAGGACGGCTCATGGATGACCATCGACGAGGAGATCATCG
>DASRTX010000556.1:0-10481 GCA_035655715.1 Myxococcales bacterium
CCCGTAAAGGGCGACTTGCGCGCTATGATGCGGAAAAGGGGGCCGCGCCTTTGGCAAGGATGTCGTTGCAGACTTGTCTCGAGCTCGTGCGCCAGCGCGGCGCCGCGCTGCCGGAGCAGGTGGCAGTCCATCTGCTCTGCGCCTCCGTCTGGCGCGCCTCGGTGGCGGGGATCTCGCTGCGGCCGGGCCGCGTGCTGCTGGACGCCTCCGAGGGCCTGATCCTGGACGCCCTGCACCCCGCCGGTGCCGGCAGCGACAGCGGCTATCTGGCGCCCGACGCGGTGGCCGGCGAGGCCGCGCCCGATGCCCCGCGTTCGCTGGTCTACGCGGCTGGTGCGCTGGGTCACGAGCTCCTCTCGGGCGCGCCGCTGGACCTGTCTGGGCCGCGCCGCGAGCTTCCCGGCAAGGTGGGCGAGATCGTGCGCAAGGCGCTCTCCCGCGATCCGCAGCGTCGATTCGGCAGCCTGGAGGAGATGAGCCAGGCGCTGGCAGGGGTGCTGCCGCCTCCCGAGCCCGAGTTGGAGCGGCAGGTGTTCTCCTCGCTGCTCGCGCTCTGCTCGCGCTGGTCGCCGGAGGAGGCGCCGCCACAGATCCCGCGCAACGGAAAGGACGGCCCCACGGCCGCGCAGCTGGCGGCGCTGGCGACCTGGGTGGAGCGGCTGGATTCGGCCCTCGAGCGCATCCAGCGGCAGCAGCTCGACATCGCCGCCTCGCTCGCCCTGCACCGAGCGGCTGGGCCCGCGGCGGCGCGCCCCAACGACGACGCGCGCGCCCGGCAGCAGATGGAGCTGCTGCAGCGGCTGACGCTCGCGGCTTCGTCGCCGCGCGCAGCGCCACAAGACGCGAGGCCTGCGCAGCTGGCCCCGTGGATGATCTGGACGGGTGCGGCGGTGACCGGAAGCATCGCGGCGGCGGTGGTCTCCCTGGCGCTTCGTGCCCCCGCCCCGACGCCCCAACCGGTGACGCCGCGCCAGGCGGTGGCCGCGCAGCCCACGCCCGCGGTGGACGATGCCGGCGCCTCGCGCACAATGCAGGCCAGTACGCTGGTGCTCGCCACCAGCCGTCCCGACGGGGGTGCGGCGGTTACCCAGCGGTCGGCACCCGGCGCGACCAAGCCTGCCATTCCCACGCCGCAGCCCGTCTCGCGGCTGCCGCGCGCCAAGCAGACCAGCCTCCGGACCGCGAGCTCGCCAAGCGCGATGCTGGAGAGCGCCGAGGCGGCGCTTCGAGCCGGGCGCACCGCGGATGCCTTGGCCGGATTCCAGGCGGCGCTCGCAGCGGAGCCCACCATGGCTCCTGCCGTGCGGGGCATGGCCATGGCCTACCTGGTGGAGGGGAAGGAGCGGGAAGCGAAGGCGGCATTCGCTCGGTATCTCAAGTTGGCACCCAACGCCGACGACGCCGGGCCGGTGCGCAAGGCCATGGCGGACCTCGACGCCAAGGGGAAATGAACCCTCCGCGCTAGAACGCGCTCGCCAGGGCTCCCTGCCGGACCATGGAGGCGAGCCAGCCGCGGAGCTGGGGGGAGCAGCGGCCGGCGCAGGTCTCGAGGACGCCTCCGCCGGCGCGCGGCGCGCGGATCAGCCAGCCGTCGCCGTCGAAGGCGCCGACGTCCTTCTCGCGCAAGGCGAGGAAGTGCGCCGCGTCGCTCATCTCCACCGCGCCGTCGTCGGCGACGCGCCAGGCATCGAACCCGCGCGCGCCTCCGCTGAAGTGACCCGGGTCGAACGCGTCGGGCGCCACGTGGGTGAAGCCAGTCTCCGCGTAGAGGACGAGGGGCGGCAGCGGCTCGCCGCGCAGCAGCGGCAGCAGGCTCGTGCCGTCGGGGCCGGAGAGCGGAGGAAGACCGCTCGCCTCCAGCAGGGTGGGAGCCAGGTCGATGAGCCGCACCAAATCGTGCAGTGTCCTGCCACCCGCGATCCCGCTGCCCAGAGGCGGCTTGAAGGCGAGCAGGATGCGGTTCTCGTCGTCGGAGAGACGCGCGCCGTGCACCGGAACGGAGCGGGCGAGCTGCGGAAATGCGGGCTGGAAACCGTCGCCGTGATCGGAGAAGACCACAATCCACGCGTCGTCGAAACGGCCCTCGGCGCGGAGCCGGTCGAGGAGGATGCCCAGCTGCGCGTCCGCCTCCGAGACCAGCTCGTCGTAGAGCTGCTCGCGCTGCGCGCGGTCGGCTTCTGCTGGACGGTCGTTGCCCGGCAGCTCGTACGTCATGCGCAGCGGCGCGTCGGGAGACCGCTGCGAAAACGGATACGCCACGTCGCCCGGGTAGTGGATGGTGACATGGTGGACCGCGAAGAGCGCGGGTCCCGCGGCGGCCTCCGAGGCCAGGCGGTCTGCGAGCCGGTGCGAGTACCCGAGGGCGTCGTGCAAACCGGGGAGGGCGCGGTTGTCGACGATCTCCGGGAGCCAGAGGCTGCCCAGGGCGTTGGCCGCGAAGACGCCCAGCGTGCGGTAGCGCAGCTTCTCCAGCACGAAGTTGAGCGCGCCGCGCGGAGGCTGCAGGCGCGTCGCAAATCCGGAATCCGGGCCCAGCCAGTTGAAGCGCGAGCAGTCGGTGGCGAAGGTGGTGTGAAAGCCGGCGCTGGCGTAAGCGGCGGCAAACGTCGGCAGCGGCGCGCGCTGCGCCTCCGGCGTGAGCGGGTGCCGCACGCCGGTCCGCCACGGCCAGCTCGCCGTCAACAGCGCCGCCCAGGCCGGCTCGGTCTGCGCGATGGGCGTGTAGGCGCGATCGAAGCGGACGGCGCCGCGAAGGAAGGACTCCAGATTGGGCGCCAGGTGGCGGGCGAGATACGCGCCTTCGACGCGGTCGGGCCGGAAGGCGTCCAGGCCGATCATCACCACCAGCGGCGCATGCGGCGCCTTCGCGCTGGGGAGCGAGGCGCGCGGCAGCAGGCTCAGCGAGAGCGCGACGGCTCCCCGGGCCAACGTGCGCGCGCGCCGATGGCTCCTGCCCAGGTGCGCGGCGAAGAGCAGGGCGGCAGCCGCGATGGGTTGCCACGGGGCACCGTGCCGCGCGATCCACACGACCAGTGGGCGGAGGGCGTCCAGGTCGTCGAAGAGCGCGGGCCGCTCGATGCACGTCGCCCACCAGGCGATGGCGCAGAACGCGGCTGCGTCGGCGGCCCAGAGCAGTCGGAAGCCGCGGCGGGTCCGCGCCACGTCCGCGGCCAGCGCGGCGCTGCCCAGGGCCGTCAGCGATCCAACGACTGCGTAGGCAACGGCGATGCGGAGCAGCAGGAGGCGCAGCGCGGGCGAGGCCGCCGCGACGGCGGCCCGCGCGGTGCCGCTGGCGTCGAACGCGAGCACGCCCCGGCTGGATTGCACGATGGCCGCGGTCTCGGCGGCAAACGCGGCCAGGCCCGCAGCCGCGCCCAGGCAGCAGCAAAAGAGGACGCGCGTCAGGGGAGCGGGAAGCTGCGGTGCGGGCTCGCGCATGTCCTGCCGACACCGCTGCGCGCCGGCCGGTTCGCGCTGAAACGAGGCTGAAACCAAGGCTCCGACGCGGGTCGGTCATGGGTAGTCGCGCCGGACCACCACCCCGGGCCTGGGCGGCGCGAGCAAGAGCGCCAGCGCGTCGGAGATGATCCGCTTCTGCAGCTCCTCGTCGCCGGGCCGGCCCAGCGAATGTCCGACGATGAATCCCTTGGGGCACAGCGCCCGCGGCGGCCGCGCCTGCTCGCTCTCCTCGGGCTCCACGGTGATGAGGACGGTGGGAATGCCCAGCATCTCGATGGCCCTCTGCACCGTGACCACGGTGCGGTGGCAGAGGCGTCAGCCACCGGTCAGCAGCACCGCGTCGGGACGGGTGGCCGAGACTGCGCGCGCGAGCTGGGGGACGGTGGTCTCTCGCAGCTCGCGCAGGGCCTGGGAGAAGCCCATGGAGAAGTGCTCGGGAGTGACGCCTGCGATGCGGCCCTCGTGCGCGAGCGCCGCCAGACGATCGACGGGAAAGACGCAGTTCACGTCCTTGTCGATGCAGCCGTGATCGTAGTGGACGTCGTCCACCGCCAGCTCCTCCGCGCGCAGCGTCGAGGCGATGCGCCGGAAGCCGTTGTCACCCTCCACGTTGAAGGGCGCGTCCGGCTTCGCGCGCACCCCCGCGGTGCTCACCAGGCAGATGAGCGAGTCCTCCAGCCGCTTGCCGAAGGGCGTGTAGGGCACGCAGTAGCGCGACAGCTCGAGCGGCTTCTCCACGCTCACCTCAACTTGTCGAGCGCTTCCATGATCTTGTCGGTGGGCGGCTGCTCGCCGATGGCGTGGATGTCGATGTACCGGATGACGCCGCCCTTATCGATGACGAAGATGGCGCGCTCGGAGCGGCCCTCGCCGCGCAGCACGCCGTAGCGCGTGCAGACGTAGCCGTAGGGCCAGTTGTCGCTGCAGAGCGGATACGAGAGCGCGCCCATGGACTTGGCCCACGCCTCGTTGCTGAACACCTGGTCGACCGAGATGCCCAGGACCTGGGCATTGCGCCGCTCGAACTCGGAGAGATCCTCCTCGTACGAGGGCATCTGCACCGTTCAAACCGGTGTGAAGGCCGCCGGGTAGAAGGCGAGCACCACGTTCTTCTTTCCGCGGTAGTCGCTGAGATGGATCTTCTTGCGCGGCCCGCCCTTGCCGGCAGCATCGCCGGTGGCCTCCAGCTCGAAGTCGGGCGCTTCCTCGCCGATCTGGAGCTTCCAGACCGGCCTGTTCGGTTGTGCCATTTCGCCTCTCCGTTCGCGCCCGGAACCACGGCGCAGAGTGCATCTACAATGTGCGGGGACACCATGGACGCCCGAAGGGCGCATGGTGTCCCCAGCGAGTTGATTCCTGAACTGGCGTGGAGCTCACTTCACCGTGGCGGTGAAGACCTCTTCCATCAGCCCGCGCCCGCCGCCGCACGACGCGGTCTGCTGCTGCTGGTTGCGCCGGCTGTCGGTCCAGATGGCGTGCACCGTGCCGCCGAATGCCGCCACGCCCTCGTAGTCGCCCTGCTGGTTGCCGTAGTTGATGCTGGGGCAGGGAAAGAGGCCGTCGCAGTCGTGCTCGTTGGAGCTGACGTCGCTGACGCGCACGCTGGGGCCGAAACTGCGGCCGTCGCCGCGCGAGAGGAAGACGTCGGTCATGAAACGCTGGCCGGTGGTGTCGTTGCGCGTGTCGTAATAGGAGACGGCCACCTGGCCCGTGACCGGATCGGTGGCCAGCCAATGGTTGAACCGGTCCACGTTGCCCAGGCGCTCGGCTACGGGCGCGGGCGCGCTCCACGTGGCCCCGCCGTCGTCCGAGACGCTGGCGAGGATGTCCGAGTTGCCGGCGGCGTTGAGATCCATCCACGAGCAGGAGATCCGTCCCCGGTGCGCGCCGGAGGAGATGTCCGCGGCGCACGCCGGGTACACCAGCGCCCGCCGGAACGATTCGGCGGGGATGCCGAGGTCGAACACCGCCGTCTTGGTGGCGAGGACGTGCGGCGTGCCCCAGGTGGCGCCGCCGTCGAGCGAGGAGTTGAAGGTGATGGCGTTGGCGGCGATGTCGTTCCAGGCCAGGTAGACCTGTCCCGAAGGTCCGGTGGTGATGGTGGTGCCGATCGATCGGCCCGGTCCCGAGGGATCGTCGGCGCGATTCACGCTGAAGGTCTTGCCGTGATCGCTCGACCGCGCCACGCGGATGCCGCCGCCCGACGCCGAACCGCCGCTGGCCGCGTCCCAGGCCAGGTAGACATTGTCGCGGAAGGGGCTCGCGGCGCTGGTGTCGGCGGTGATCATCGGCTTGTCGTTGAAGTGATCGCTGCCGCCGTTGAAGGCGAAGAAGGTGACTTGCGGGTAGGTCTTGCCGCCGTCCGTCGAACGCGCCACCGCCATCTGGGTGCCGTTGACGCCATTGCCGGATCCGAAGAAGACCACGATGTAGCCGTAGAAGAGGTTGCCGGAGCTGTCGAAGGCCAGCGTCGGATCGGAGCCGAAGCGGATGCCGTTGTTGCCGATGGGATCGGGCAGGGGCAGGTCCACGCCGCCCCAGCTCGCGCCGTTGTCGCTGGAGAAGTAGCCGCGCATCGGGTCGCGGAAGATCTCGTTGGAGCCGGCCGCGAGTTGGCGCGGCTTGGACGGGTTGATGGCAATGAAGGTCTCGCTCTGCGGCCCGCATTCGTTGGAGACGTCGACATTGCCGCCGGCCGACGTCGATGCCGTCGTGGTGGCCAGCGCGTCCGGGCCGTTGTTGAGCAGGTACTGGTACTTGTCCCACCAGGTCGGATCCTTGGCCACCGGCGCGGCGAGCGCCGACACCACGGCGAGCAATACGACTGTCATGTGAAACCCCCGCGAGAAGGATTGAGCGACAATCCTTACAACGGCTGCGCTCCTCGACGCCAGATCGGGGGTTGATTCCGCCGCGGGCCGGGAGCCTAATCAGCGCGTGAAGCAGGCATCGCTTCAGATCGAACCGCTGCGCGGCGTGCTCTTCGACGCCGCGAAGGCCGGTCCGCTGGAGTCGCTGATCGCGCCGCCCTACGACGTGATCTCGCCGGCCGAGCGGGCGGCGCTGGCGGCCCGCAGCCCGCACAACGTCGTGCGCCTCGTCCTGCCGGAGGGGGAGGGGGACGCGCGTTACGCCAACGCCGCCCGCCAGTACCGCGACTGGCGCGCTTCCGGCGTGCTGCGGCAGGACGCGCAGCCGGCGCTCTACCGGTACCAGCAGGAGTTCGCCGCCGACGGGCGCGATCACACGCGCACCGGCTTCATCGGTCGCGTGCGGTTGAGGCGCTTCGACGAGGGAGTCGTCGTTCCGCACGAGCGCACGCTGGCGGCGCCGCGCCAGGATCGGCTGAAGCTCACCCGCGCTTGCGGCGCCTGGTTCTCGCAAGTGTTCGCGCTCTACTCGGATCCCTCCAACGCGGCCGAGGCGGCGTTCGCGGAGGTGGCGACGCGGCCTCCGGAGCTGGAGGCGCGCACGCCCGACGGCGCCATCCACCGCCTCTGGCGCGTCACGGACGCGGAGATGCAGCGGCGAGTGGCGGCGGCGCTCTCCGACAAGCGCGCCTACATCGCCGACGGCCACCATCGGTACGAGACCATGCTGGCGCTGCGCGAGGAGTTGGCCACCGAGGGCGCGCAGTACGGCCCCATCTTCCTCTGCCGCATGGAGGATCCGGGCCTTCTGGTGCTGCCCACCCACCGGGTGGTGCACTCGCTGCCCTCCTTCGATCTGCCGCGCGTGCTGCGCGCCGCGGCCGAGCTCTTCACGGTGGAGGAGCAGGAACCGGCGGGCGCCGCGCAGGTGCGGGCCCAGCTGGCGCGGCGGGGAGAGGGGGCCCCCACGCTGGCGCTCGCTTCCGGCGGCAAGGTCTTCCTGCTCTCGCTGCGCTCCGACCTGGACCTGGCCGGCGCGTTGCCGGGCCCCGCGGTGCTGCGCCACCTCGACGTCACCATCCTGCACGCGTTGGTGCTCGAGCGCATCCTCGGCATCGACCGCGCCGCCCAGGAGAAGCAGGTCAACCTGCGCTACGTGAAGGACCTGGGGCAGGCGCTGCGCGAGGCCGGCGAGCCGGGCGTGCAGGCAGCCTTCCTGCTCAACCCCACCCGCGTCGCCGACCTGAAATCGGTCGCCGACGCGGGCGAGGTGATGCCGCAGAAATCGACCTACTTCTTCCCCAAGCTCGCCTCGGGGCTGGTGGTGCAGCCCCTGGACTGAGCCGTCACTGGCACTTCAGCGGATCGACGTGGCGGCACATGTGCTGATCGGCGGTCAGCGGCAGCGAGTAGACCATCTTCAGCATCTCGTTGTTGGTGGAGACGGTGGTCTGCGTGACCTCGTTCTGTCCGGGCTGGATCTCCAGCATGGAGAGCCGGACCGACGACCCGCCCGCGCCGATCGATACCGCCGTGGCCGGCTCGGGCGGCGGGGAGAGCACGCTGCGCTCGATGAACGCCGCGTAGGTATTGTCGGCCTGCAGGAAGGAGGCGGCGCAGTTCGGCGCCCCGGTGAGGATGTCCGCCTGGTACGTCCTGGCCTTGTTCGCTCCAGCCGAGGCGCAGCCGACGGTTCCGCCGTTCGGGAGCAGCGTGTTGAACAGCGTGCAGCCGTTCAGGATGGTGGCGCTGGTCACGTTTTTCTCGTCGCTGGTCTTGAACTTCACGATCCAGCCGGGCCCGAACGGCGGTGCGGGCGTTCCGGCCGGGGCGGTGGAGGAGAGCACGGTCCCGTTCACGTCCATGCGGACGTCGGAGACGTCGGTGAGGCTCGAGGCGGTGAGGCGGTTCTGATCGTAGGCGACCGCGTCGCTGGGCGAGTCCATCATGCGGAGCGGCGTCAATGCCGGGGAGATCGCGACCACGCTCACCATCGTGTTCGACTTCGGCGGCGTGGTGGTGTCGTTGCGGTTGATGTTCGGCGTGGGCTGGGGAAAGGCGCCGTCGGTGCAGGCGAGCGGCGACCCCGTGCAGCTGAAGTTGAGCGTGCTGTCGGAGAAGTTCATCGCCGTGTTGGGGCAGCTCGTCACGGTGATGGCCTGGCTCACCGAAGCGCGGTTGCAGGCGTTGGCGGACACGGTGGAGAGGGTCGACGACGGGGAGGACATGGCGGGCGAAGCGGAGCTGCTTCCCGAGGCCGATCCGAAGGTGCTGACGTAATGCGTGACCGCGTTGTCCAGCGTCAGCGAGCTGGAAACCGCGCATCCCGCCGAGATGCAGGACATCGGGTCGTCCGGCCGGCAGTCGCCGCCACCCTGCGAACGCACATGGGCGCGATCGCCGCTGCCGAGGTACGCGCGCAGGGTCCATCCGTTTTCATTCTGCCTGGTGAGCGCCGGTAGCGTGAAGATGGGCTTCTGCGAGCGCGGGTCGTCCGGGCTGCTCTTGTTGGGCTCGTAGGCGCGGCCGAAGCTCCAGTTGTCCACCAGCCCGGTGCTGGTGTTGATGTGGCCGGGCTGGTTGAAGCGGAAGGTCCAGATCTGGCCCCCTTCGTCGCCGACTATGCCGGTGTCGAAGATGCCGTCCAGCGGATCGATGGTCGGATTGGTGGAATAGTCGGCCAGGCCCGGCGTGGCCGCGAAGCCGAAGCGCATTGCTTTGGCCGGGTCGTTGGGATTTCCGGGGCTCGCGTTGTACTTGGCAGTGAAGAGGGGCTTCCCCGTCCAGACGTCGAGCAGCGACACCGCCCTGCCGCGAGTCATGTATGGGCTGTGGCCGCCGTTGAGGAAAACGGCCCAGCGCTCCTCGGTGTGTGCCACGCCCCGGTTGGGAAGGCCGGCGGCATTGCTCGTTTCCAGGAATACCGGGCCGATGGGCGGAGGCTTGGGCGAGAACTGTCCCCAGGTTTGGCCCCAGAGCGTCTCCTCGTCGCTGCAGGGCGGCGGGTAGACCCAAAGCATCTTGGGCGTGGTGGTGTCCGTGACGTCCAGTCCGACGAAGTGGCTGCCGCCCTGGCGTTCGCCGGCCACGGCGATGGTGTGGTACTCGACGTCCTGCTTCACCAGCTGCGTGTTCGCGTACGCCGCGGTCGCCTTGTCGTTGGGCGCCCCGTCTACCCAGACGTCGCGGACCATGATGTCGCCGTCCATGTAGACTTGATGGCCGTCGCGCATCATCAGCCAGAGGCGCGGGATCTGATCCGGCGGGATGAACGCCCAGACCTCGTTTCCCGTCCCCGAGGAATAGGTGACTTGACGAAGCGCGCCCGAGTTGTCGTTGGGCGGAAGCGGCGTCTGCGCGCTGCCCGCGTCGAACGCGTGGATCATGCCGTCGTTGGCGCCCACCAGGGCGATGCGCTGGCGCGTCTCGTGATCCTCCCAGTACTTCTCGTAAGCCGTAATCGACCTGCCGCCGACGACGTAGCTGGCGCTGGGCGTGGCGTTCTTTGGCCTGGGGATACCGATCTGGTTCTGGTCGTCGTTGTACAGCGTGCTGAAGCACTGGTTGTCGAGGCCGCCCAGGTTGCAGATGAAGTAGTCGACGGGCGGGTTCACCACCATCGGTGACGAGTGGAAGATGTCGCCCAGCATGCGGGCGCGGTTGGCCGTGATCGAGCTGGTGGTGGTCAGGTCGTTCAGCACGTTGAAGCCCCGCACGTAGTCGATGATCGCCTTGGCGCAGTGGTCGCGATCGAAGACGCCCGGGGTGGCGGCGCTCAGGTAAGCGGCGGGGATGGGGACGGCCATCGCCGCCTTGATCTTTGCGCAGGCCGTGGTGCCGTCGATGCCCAGCGCGTTCTCCACGGCGACGAAGTCTGCCGGGGGCGCGCCGGATCCGTTCCAGTTGGGCCATGGGACGGTCTTCCAGGCGCTGTTCGTGCTGTCCCAGATGCCGGTGTAGATCTTCCGGTTGGCGGCGGGTGTGGCGGCGAGCTGCGCGCCGGCATCCCAGACCGGTACGGCCGGCGCTCCCGGCTGCCCGCCGATCAGCTTGTGGAAGGCGCCCTTGTCGTCCTCGGTGACGATGTCGCCGTCCTTGTCCACCAGGAAGACGCCGTCCTTGTTGCCGTCCCCGTTCTTGTCCACGCCGGCG
>DASRTX010000557.1:0-2358 GCA_035655715.1 Myxococcales bacterium
TCGGAGCTGACGAATGCGCCCTGGGTCGGCGGCACCTGGGTCCGCACCGAGACCGGCTATTACCTGGTCCGCATCACCCGGCGCTGGATGACCTACCCGGAGGGCCGGCGCGCCGTGGCCTCGGAGTACGAGTGGTGCTGCGCACACCTGGCGCCGCCGCACGCGCTGCTGATCGAGGACAAGAGCACGGGCAGCAGCCTGCTTCAGGAGCTGGGCGATCAGACCTCCATGCCGTTGCTGGCGATCCTGCCAGAAAAGGACAAGGTCACGCGCCTCGGCATCGAAAGTCCGGCGATCGAGGCCGGCAATGTGTGGCTGCCCGAGAGCGCCGAGTGGCTGAGCGACTTCGAGCGCGAGATCGCCAACTTCCCGAACGCGAGCACGGCGGATCAGGGCGACATGCTGAGCATGACCTTGAAGCACTTCCGGGAAGGTGGCGCTTCTGCCGGCCCGCGCCTGCGGTCGCTTTATTGAGGGAGCTTGGGTGATCTTGAGAATCTGTACGCGAAATAACCGAGCTTTTCGTGTTGAATTCGGCAACAAAGGCGGCGTCGGCCCAGTCTCCCCATGTCGGGCCGATGTCTTGCGCCGGCATCTTGAGCACCGCTGATTTGCCACGCACATTTGGACCGCAATGATCTCACGACGGCTCGTCGCTAAGATCCTGATGCAGCAGTAATTGCTCACGCCCCTGATTTGGTTGTCGCTACGCAGCGCTCGGCAAGGGCTGTCCATCGAGGGTGAGACGGAGGGCATGGAGGATGCCGACGCCACGTCGTCGGGCGGTTTCGAGGACAGAGCGGACGTCGGCGTAGAGGTCAGCGCCCCATCTGGATCGGAAGCCGTTGGTGATCTTACGGAAGACGACGCAGGGCCGCAGCGCCTGTTCGGAGCCGTTGTTGGTGGGCGAGACCGCGCGGTCGGTGAGGAAGACGAACAGGTTCTGGCGGAAGCGCTTGATGATGCGCTGCAGCTTCAGGCCGGCCTTGGTGGTCGGCTCGAGCTTGAGCAGCTGGTCGAGGGACCGCTCGAGCCGGGCGTGATAGGCGGCCAAGGTGGCGTCGGCGAGCGCCGGACGACGGCGGCCGATGCGCACGGCGCGTTGCAGCAGATGCTTCATGCCGGGGGCGAAGGTGGCGTCGCCAGCATCGATCGCGTACTGGATGTCGCGCAGCAGATGGGCGAGGCAGACCTGATGGTCCCTGCTGGCCCAGCCCATCTGGGCGCCGAGACGGTCGGAGATCCAGACCGCCGGGCGGACATCACCGAGGAACTCGCGCACTACCGCCTTGCCGCGTGAGGGGCGGATCAGGAAGCAGGCACTGTCGGCGTGGTGGAACACCCAGGTCCAGAAGGTCTTCTTACCAACGCGCACGCTGGTCTCGTCGGAGGCCAGCACGGTGCTGGCCAGCAGCCGCTGCTTGATCAGGCTGGTCTGTGCCGCGAAGGCCGGCGCGCTGTCCTGCAGCAGCTTGGCCAGCGCCCCCTCGCTGATCTCCAGCCCGAACAGGTCACGCATCAGCCGCGCCAGACGCTCGAACGGAATGGCCTGGCCGAAGCGCAAGTAGAGTACGAAGGCGCGCAGGTTGGGGCCGAACGGCGAGCCTGGCTCCAGCCCGGCCGGGGCGGTTGCCTTGAAGCGCCCGGCGCAGCAGGGGCAGACACCGCCGTGCAGCACCACCCGCGTCACATCCGGGGTGATCTCGGGGATCTCGACGCGATCGTAGGTCTGCACTGCCACCTGCTCCACCTTGCCCAGGTCGGCGCGGCAGTGTGGGCAGTGCTCCGCGCGGACCGCTTCGCAACGCGTCGGGTTGGGATGCAGCGGACGGTGCGCTCCGGCGTGCACCCTGGTCTTGGGGCTGGGCTTGCCGTCGCCATTCGCTTTGCGCCCTTGCGAGGGCGGCGTGCCAGAGTTGTTTGGCGTCTTTGGCGGTGCCTGCATCATCTCCCGAAACGCGGCATTCTCCGCCTCCAGCGCGGCAACTCGGGCCACCAACGCGTCGACCCGCGCGAGCAGGGCCGCATTCTCAGCCGCAAGCACCTTCTCTCGGGCAACCAGAGCGTCGACCTGCGCCAACAATGACGGACCAGGCGCGTCCTTCTCAGCAGGCGACAAAGCGAGGGGATTGGAGAACGAGGCCACAGACAGGTTGACTCACATCCCGAACCCCGGCGCAACAGAAATCGAACTGTCGTTCCGCGTGCAACCGCCGCCCGGACGTGCCGAGCCCGCTCGGAGAAGGTGAGCAATTACGCGCGAAGACTTCCTACCTCCTGCCAAGAAGGTACCGCCGAGAACCAGTGCATTGACTCTGTGTGCTCTCTGTAACAGCTACTCGGAAGTCATGCGGCGGC
>DASRTX010000558.1:0-19313 GCA_035655715.1 Myxococcales bacterium
CGCTGCGCGCGCCGCCGCGGGCGGGCGGCGGCGCCTCCGCTTCCACCGCGGCCAGCTGCGCCGCATCCTGCGCGGCCTGGGCGCGCGCGAGGATCGCCTCGGCGCGCGAGAGGTCGCCAGCCACCTCGGCCTTGCGGGCGGCGATTCGCGCCGCGGCGGCCGCGTAGCGCTTCGCCTTCCGCAGCCACCGCTCGGCGTTCTCCCGCGCGCTCAGCGCCGGATCGAGCTCCACCGTCACCTCGGTGGGCAAACCTTCCGCATCGAGCCGCGACCAGTCGGGCACGCGCGCCTCGCGCGCGCCGCGTGGGATGCGCGAGGCCACGGGCAAGAGCAGCTCCGCGCGCGCTCGCTCGCCCGCCGCGCGGTTGGCGCGCAGCGCGTCCTCTTCCACCGCCAGCAACGCGCGCCGCAGCTTCTGCACGCGCGACTTGAGCCGTGCCGCCACCTCGCGCCGCCGGGCGACGAGGCCCGCCTCTTCTTCCTGCTGGAGCGCCCCGCGCACCAGCTCGTCCCGCTGCGCCAGCGGCGGCGCGTCGCCTAGCGGCACCTCGCGGATGTCCGGATACCGGCTGCCGGGGCGGCGCTGCGCGCCTGCGGAAGCCCAGAGGATCTTCCGCGACGCGGCCGCGACCACGAGCAGCGCCTCCTCCGCGATCAGCCAGCGGTCGTCGAAGAGCAGCACGGGCGAGGGTGCGCGCCGGTCGGCGGCGATCCACAGCGCCGCGCCGGCGAGGCGCTTTCCCTCCAGCGCGTTGCGCAGTGTGGCCTGCGATCGCGGCGCGCTCTCCGGCGCGGTGGGGCGCTCCGCGGCCAACGCCGCCATCGGCTGGCGCGCATCGACGATCGCGAGCAGCGACCGCCCCGGGAGGCGCAGCTGCATCACGCAGACCTGCGCGGAGGGCAGCCACAGCTTCTGCAGCGTGGCTCCGGCGAGCGTGGCCAGTTCGGCCAGCAGCCGCTTGCGATCGTCGTCGGTGAGGGTGGGGGGCACTGCGGGACTTCCGACTGCGAAAGCCGCGGGCGGCCTCACGATGACCGGAGGCCGCCCGGATGCTCCGGGCTACTTCCTGCGCGAACCCTTCTTCTTGCCGCCCTTCTTCGCGCCCTTCTTTGCACCCTTCTTTGCACCCTTCTTCGCAGCCATCAGGTCCTCCTCCCAATGTGTCGCTCCCCTGCGGAGCGGAGTGATCGCTCCTCCGAGGAGCTTGCAGCCACGATACAGATGCGGATCGTGAGCGTCAAACATTCGGCCGCGCGTTGATCGCTTGAAGCATGGCGGCTGCGGTCGCTAGAGTGCTCCGCAGCCATGCGGCAGCTCTCCCTCTTCCCTTCCGAGCTCGCGCCAAAGACGCGGCCGCGCATCTCGGCGCTGCAGGCGGATCGGCCGTCGCGCATCCACGTGGCTCCCGACGGTGCCAGCCTGGTGCTGGCCACGCGCCTCTCCTCGCTGCTCCGCGAGCCGGTGGAGGTGGAGCTGACCGACAACGCCTGGACGATGGTGAGCTACCGCCGCGTCCAGGGCCGCCTGCAGTTCCGGTTGCATCACATGTTCACGCGTGCGCACGAGCCGGTGGTGCGGGCGCTGGCGGGTTTCACCGGCAAGAACCGCCGCGCGCACGGCCGCGCCATCGACGACTACGTCCGGCAGAACCGCGACCTGATCCGTGCAGCGCCGCCGCGCGTGGAAGCTCCGCTCTCGCCGCGCGGTCGCGTGCACGATCTCGCCGACATCTACGCGGCCCTCAACGCGCGCCACTTCGAGAACGCCGTCCACGCCCGCATCGGCTGGGGCCGCCGGGTGCCGGGCGGCCGGCGCCGATCCATCAAGATGGGCGTCTACTTCCACGACCAGCGCGTGATCCGCATCCACCCCGCGCTCGACGACGAGCGCGTGCCCCGCCACTTCGTGGAGATGGTGGTGTTCCACGAGATGCTCCATCAGATCTTCCCGCCCGAGGTGGACGCCGGCGGGCGCCGCATCGTGCACGGGCCCGCCTTCCGCGCCGCCGAACGCCGCTTCCCCGGCTTCGAGCGGGCCCGCGTCTGGGAGAAGGCGCACCTGCATCTGTTGCTGCGGCAACGCTCACCGGCGTAGAAAAACTGCACCCTCGTTGCACCAAGGATACTTTGTCCCACGCCTTGGCCCGGTCTGCCCTCGCCCTCGTTCTCCTGGTCGCGGCTTGCGCGACTCCCTACCAGCCCTTCGAAGGGCACCCGGTGCTCGCCGCCATCCGCTTCGAGGGAAACGAGCGCGTCTCCGCGGGCGATCTGATGGGCCACATCGCCACCGCGCCCACCAGCGGGTTCTTCAGCAAGACGGCGCGCTACTACGACGCCGACCTCTTCGCCATCGATCTCAAGCGCATCGTGCGCATCTACAATCAGAAGGGGTTCTACGAGGCGAAGGTCACCGGCGTGGACGAGCTGCGCGACGAGATGGGACGCGTCACCCTGGTGGTGAAGATCGACGAGGGGCGCGGCGCGGTCATCCGCAACATGAAGTTCGACGGGGTGGAAGAAATCCCCGCCGGCGAGATGAGCGACATCAACGACGCGCTCCCCATCCACGCGGGCGATGCGTTCACCGAGGAGGGATACGAGAAGGCCAAGGACGTGCTCGAGCGGCAGCTCAAGGAGCATGGCTACGCGCAGGCCACCGCGCGGGGGCGGGTGCAGGTGGCGCCGGAGTCGGGGACGGCGGACATCGTCTTCGACATCGAGACGGGGCAGCGCTACCAGTTCGGCGGCATCGTGGTCACCGGCAACAAGGACATCCCCGCGGATGCCATCTCGCGCGCGACGGGCATCCGCCGCGGCGATCGCTACAGCCCGCAGGCGCTGGCGCTGGCGCAGCAGCGCGTCTACAACCTGGGCACCTTCTCCGGCGTGCGCGTCACCACGGAGCCGCTGGGCGACAGCCTGACGACCGCAGTGCGCGTCAACGTGCGGGAGGCGCCGTTCCAGACCATCCGCCTCGGCGGTGGCGCGTCCATCGAACAGAACCGGTGGGAGATTCCGCGGGTGCACGCCGAGTACACCAACCGCTCCTGGTTCGGAGGACTGCGGCGGCTCGAGCTGAACAGCACGGTCGGCTACGCCTTCGTGCCCAGCGCCTTGCCCTCGCAGTACGACTCGGCGCGCTCCGGATTCACCACGCTCGATACCGCGCAGCTGACGGTTCCCGCCGTCTTCCTGCCCGGCATGGACTGGGTGAGCCGGCTGGAGTTCGCGCGCGAGATCCAGAACGGCTTCTCTTACGACGACGTGGCCGCGCGCACCGGCCTCACGTACCGGCGCGCGTCGCACAGCGTCTCGGGAACGATGAACTTCGTCTACAACTTCAACGTCAAAGTGGCGGACGCCGACCAGCTGGTGCAGGGGGGCGGCGGGTTCCAGAACCAGTGCCTGGGAGGCTGCGTGCTGCTGTACCCCGAGCTTCGCTACGCGTACGACGGGCGCGACAACGCAATCGAGCCCACCCAGGGCTTCTTCACCACCATCGGGCTGCAGCAGAGCATCCCTCTCCCGAACTTCGGAAAGACCCAATCGACGTTCGACTACTTCCGCTTCAACCCGGAGATCCGCGTCTACGCGCCGGTCACCAAGTACGGCGTGCTGGCGCTGCGCGCCATGTACGGCGGCCTCTTCACCGCCGCGGACAGCCCCTTCACGCAGCGCTTTTTCCTGGGCGGTCCCAACGATCAGCGCGGCTACGGACCGCAGGCCCAGGGGCCCAAGCTCGGCGTGGCGCCGTGCAAAGTCGGAGTGGACAAGGGCTGCGACAAGCCCTACGCGACGGACACTTCTCCGGTGGGGGGCAACGCGGCCGTGCTCTTCTCGGCCGACCTGCGCATCCACGCCGACGCCCTGCTCAACCACCTCCTGGTAGTGCCCTTCGTCGACGCGAGCGCCATCCAGGACGGTAAGAACCCTCTCGCGGATGGCTTGGAAGTCGCGCTGGGGCTGGGTATCCGCTACATCACGCCCTTCGGCCCGGTCCGCTTCGACGTCGGCTGGATTGCGAACCCCAAAGACGTGCAGGCGCAAGAGCTGACGGGCAAGGATGCAGCCGGCAAGCCCGTCACCGTGACCGTCGCCACGCCCGTCTCGACCTCCTGCACCGCCCCGCCCACCTGCATCCACCAGTCGCGCTTCGCCTTCCATCTGACCTTGGGCGAAGCCTTTTGAGGTGCAGGCCCCACGTTTCATGACAACAATCCCTGGGGAGTGACCGAGCACCCGCCAGAACCGGTGGCCGAACCGCCTCGGCCTCGCCCGCAGCCTCCGCCCTTCCGGAAGCCGGGGTGGCGCAGGGCTGCCCGCGTGCTGGGCATCGCCGGCCTTTCCTTCCTCGGCTTTTTCATCCTCGCGGTCGGGGTGGCGGTCGTCTGGCTGCACACCGGCAAGGGGCGGGAGACGCTCGGCCGCTACGTCGCCAACGAGGCGCGCAACGCCATCCAGGGAGACCTGCGCTTGCACGACATCGTGGTGAGCGGCTTCCTGCGGGTCTGCGCCGACGGGGCGGAGCTGCGCGACCCCGAGGGTCATCTCGCGCTGCGGGCGCGGCGCGTCTGCGTACAGTTGCAGCCTCTTGCCCTGCAGGCCCACCGCATCGTGATCGGCGAGGCGCAGCTGGACCAGCCCTGGGTGGAGATCGCCAAGGTGCCCGGCACCTCCGAGACCACGCTCGCGCGCGCCATCAAGCCGAAGAAGCCGCCGAAGCCGAAGCAGGAGGGCGGCGGGCCGTTCGAGTGGAAGATCGAAGTGCGCTCCCTCCAGATCCGCGGCGGATCGGTGACGGTGCGGCCGGAGTTGGGGGAGGAGGCCACCTTCGCGCTGCAAGACCTCGACCTGGGCCAGGCACACGCGTCGTACTCCGCCGATGCGGCAGCCGCCGCGCTCTCGGTTTCCGCGCAGCTCTCCGCCCCGGGCAAGGCGGCCGCGGCGCTGACGCTGGACGCGACGGTGGACGGCCCGGCAGCCACCGGGAACGTGACGCTGCGATCGCTGCGCGTGAAGGTGGGGGAGAGCGGTCTCGCCGCCAGCGGATCGTGGGATCTCTCGCGCAACACGGGCGAGGTGCGGCTGCGCGAGATGATGGTGACGCCCAAGGACCTGGCCCTCTTCGCTCCCCGCGCGCCGCTGGAGGGCACCGTGCGCGGCGAGATCGATGCCAAGACCGACGGCAAGACGGCGGGCGCCGACCTCCGCCTCGAGGCCGGCGGAGGGCGCATCCAGGCGAAGCTGACCTCCACCATCGAGAAGCCGCCGGTCTGGGACGTCCAGCTCTCCCTCGACCGCGTCGACCCGGGCGCGATCAGCGATCGCGCGCCCAAAGGGGAGATCACGGCGACGGTCTCGCTGCACGGAAAGGGGCTGCCGCAACTCGACCCGCACGGCGTGCGGGGAGAGCTGGCGGCGGCCGTGCACGTCGGTCCCGCGCGGCTCGATCGGGTCGGCCCGGTGGTGGCGGATTTCAAGACCGATTTGCAGGGGCGCTACGCCATCGTGCACGCCTTCACCGCCACGGCCCTGGGGCTCACCGTCAGCGCGCACGGCGCGGCGGCCTACGACGAGCTCTCGATGGATCTCGACATTCGCGCGCCCGATCTGGCCGAGGTTGGGCGCGCTGTCGGAGCGCTGACGCGCAAGCCGTCGCTGCCCATGGGCGGGTCGATGCGGGTGATCGCCCGCGTCACCGGCTCGCCGCGCAAGCCCGACGCGCGGCTGCAGATCAAGGCGCCCGAGCTGCGCTACAGCAAGTCGCTGGTCGTCGACGGCCTCGAAGTCAGCGGCACTCTCGCCGGATCGTTGAAGAAGCCCAACGGCTCGTTGAAAGTGGCCGCCAAGCGGGTGCTGGCCAGCGCGGTAGACCTGGGCGCCCCGCACATCGACGTCGATCTGCAGTGGCCCATCGCACACCTGGGAATCGACGCGGCCGTGGCAGGCGGCGTGTTGCAGCTCGCCGGCGACGCGCGCATCGACAACGACAAGGACGGCCTGCTCCTCTCCAATTTTGTCGTGGCCTGGCCCGGCAACATGCTGCGGCTCGCCGGCGAGACGCGGGTGCATTTCCGCGACGAGGTGATCCTGGAGCCGTTGGAGCTGAAAGGCGATCACGGCAGCCTGCGCCTGCAGGCCCAGGTGCAACCGCCTCCGGGCCGCATCGACGCCAGCCTGGTGGTGGTGAAGTTCGACCTGGACCACCTGCCGCAGTTCGTGATGCCCAAGGACCTGGCGCTGCACGGCGAGATCGATGCCAATGCCGTGGTGCAGGGGCCGCGCGACGCGCCGGAGATCGATCTCCAGGCCGACGTGCGCGGCGCCGGAGCGCGGCCCGCGGGAGACCTGGCGGCCGACGCGCACGCCCACGCCCATCTCCATCGCGGAGTGCTCAAGACGGAAGGCTGGGTGGCGAGCACCGGGATGCTGCGGCTCGACTTCCAGGGTGAAGTGCCGGCGCAAGGGTTGGCGAAGCTGCCTGCCTCGACGCCGGTGCGCTTCGAGGCCCACTTCGCCAAGGTCGATCTGGCGAAGCTGGCGGAGGCCGCGAAGCTGGCGCCGCTGCAGCGCAACCGGGTGCACGGGATCGTCGACGCGCGCTTCGTGGCCAGCGGCACGCTGGGGGCGCCCCAGGCCACCCTCGCCGTCGAGGCGCGCGATCTGGGCACCGAGAAGTTGCAACAGCTCGACGCGCGCGCCGGCGTCCTGCTCGACAAGATGCGGGCGACGGTGGACGCGACAGTTTCGCTCGCCGGCCAGCCGGTCGTCTCGCTGACGGCGCAGGCGCCCCTCGACCTTTCGCGCGCCCTGCGCGATCGCGCGTACCTGCGCGCTGCCCTGGAGCGGCCTGTGAGCGGGGAGCTGGCGGTGACGCAGCTTCCGCTTGCGCGGCTGGCGAAATCCGGGCTGGTCCCCGCCGGGAGCGAAGGGACGTTCAACCTCTCGGTGAAGCTCACTGGAACGCCGCTCAAGCCGGGTGTGCAGCTGAACGCGGCCGGCGAGAAGATCACCCTCGGGCGGCTGCACGGCCTCGACTTCCAGTCTGAGCTGTCGGTCGCCGACAAGGTGCGGTTTTCCTTTGGCGCGCAGTCGGAGGCCACGGCCGTGGCGCGGCTCCAGGCGGGCGCCTCGCTGTCCGGCGGGGAGATCGTCGAGCTGGCGGCCCGCCGCGGAGACCGGAACGCGCTCTTGCCGCTCCTCGATCGGCCCGTGTCGCTGACGCTGGAGGTCCCCGGGCTGCCCATCGCGCGAGCCTCGCAGCTGACCGGCAAGGCCGGCGTCGCCGAGGGGCGAGTGGATGGTCGCCTCACGCTCGCCGGCAGCCCGGCGCGCCCCCAGCTGAAGGGGCAATTCACGCTCAAAGACCTGGAGGCGCGGGAGAAGAAGCTCGGGGGCGCCGACTTCTATGTGGAGGCTGACTCCGACGGCGCGCTGGTCCACCTCGCCGTCGATCCTCCGGGGGGCGGAAACCTCCTCGGCCACTTGAACCTCAAAGCGGACCTCGGGGCGCGCTCGCTGCTGTCGGGCGGGATCGCGGAGGTGATGGACGGGAAGGTTTCGGGCGAGGTGAAGGCCAACCGCCTCGACCTCGGGTTCCTCTCCGGCGTCGTTCCCAACCTGCGCCGCGCGACCGGGACCTTGCAGGGCGACGTCAAGCTTGCCGGAGCCCTGAGAAAGCCGGTGGGGCAGGGCGAGGCGCACCTGCGCGGCGGCCTCTTCGACGTGGTCGGCCAGGGCGTGTACGAGGACGTCGGCTTCGACGCCAACTTTTCGCCCAAGGAGGTGGTGGTCGATCGCGTCACCGGCACGGTGGGCGCGGGCACGTTCAGCGCCATCCTGGTGGCGGCACGTCGGCCGCCGGCAGACGATCCCACTTCGGACCGCATCGAGTTCACCGGCGAAGTGCACCTGGGCGACGGCGAGTCGGTGCGCGATCGAAAGACGCCGGGCACCGACCAGGCGCTGAAGGCCGGTCCCCTTCCTGTAAGGCAGGCCGGCGAGCAGCGCGCCGACGTCACCGGAGAGCTGGACGTGTTCGGCGACTACACCTCCGGCGCGTTGACGCTGAACGCGAAGATCCCGGACGCGCGCATGGTGATCAAGCAGCTGCCCAGCAAGAAGCTCCCTTCGCTGAAGGAGAACCCCGACGTCATCCTGGTCCATCCTGGCGAGCGGCCGCATCCGCCCGGGCGCGAGCCGGGCGAGGTGGAGGCCGAGGAAGAAGCGCGCAAGACCGCCACCTTCCGCCTGCACGCCAAGCTCGACCTCGACCACCTCTACGTCACGGCGCCCGACTTCGAGTTCCCGGTGGAGAGCCACATGAACTTCGAGTACAACTCGCGGCAACCGGGCGCGCCCACCGCGGACGGAGTGATCCACGTGCCGCAGGGCTCGTTCAACGCGCTGGGCCGCAGGTTCACCATCGACGACGCCAAGATCATCGAGACCGGCGGAGACATCGCCGACCCGGAGCTGGAGATCAAGGCGCTCTACGACAACCCGCAGGCGGCCGTGACCATCACCGTCACCGGGACCGCCCGCACGCCGCAGCTCGATCTCTCCTCCAACCCGGCCATGGACCAGGACCAGATCGCCTTCTTCCTCGCCACCGGCCGCATCCAGGGCCGCGCCACGCAGCAGGGCGGCGGCGTCGATCTCTCCGGGGCCGCCACCAGCGTGGTGGGGAGCCTGCTCTTCGGCCAGGTGCGCAAGGAGATGGCAGACGTGCTGCCGGTGGACGTGATCACCATCGACAGCGGCCCGCAGGGTGTCTCCGGCGCCAGCGTGGGCAAGTACATCGGCGACAAGGTCTTCGTCGGCTACCGGCAGCGCTTCACCACCCAGGCCACGCAGACCGAGAACAGCGCCGAAGGCCGCATCGAGTACGAGATCAACCGGTCGCTGGCGGCCGAGGCGGTGGTGGGCGACTACAGCCAGGAGCTCTCCATCTTCTGGACGAAGGATTTCTGACCTCATCGGTGGCGGACGCGGATGGTCCAGCCCAGCTTGAGCAATCCCTTGATCACCCGTGGCACCCGCCGCAACAGGGCGGTGGACGGCGGCCGCTTCTCCCGCAGCGCGATGGGTATCTCCCGCACGTCCCTCCCCATCCGCTGCGCGCGGATCACCAGCTCGCTGGCGAAGAGATCGCGCTCCACCAGGCAGGCGCGGGCGACGTCGACGATGCGCTCGCGCCGGAAGGCCTTGAGGCCGTGCGTGTCGGTGCCGCGGAAACCGGTGGTCAGCCGCAGGAGCAGCGTGATCACGCGGGTGGCGATGCGTCGCACGAAGGGGCGCTCGTCGTCGGCGCCTTTCATCGCCTTCGAGCCGATCACCATGTCCGCGCCCGAGGCGAGGATGGGCAGCGCCCGCTGGTAGAAGGCGACGTCGCAGAGGTCGATCTCGTCGCAGATCACCGTCTCGCCGCGCGCTTCCAGGATGCCGCGCTTGAGGGCGCGTCCGTAGTTGGGCTCCGGCTCGTGGAGGAAGCGCACTCGCGGCAGGGCTGCGGGCAGCTCCTGCAAGATGCGCTGCGTGCCGTCGCTCGATCCGTTCTCGGCCAGGATCAGCTCGTAGTCCCAGCCGAGCTGTTCCAGCTTCTGGCAGAGCTCCTCCGCGGCCTGCCGCACGATGCGCGCTTCGTTGTAGACGGGAATGACGATGGAGATCATGCGAGGGCGCGGGCCGCCTCGCGCCCGGAGAGGAGCGCGTCTTCCATCGAGCTGTACTCCCAGCGGCCGTAGCGGCCGGCGAGCTGGATGTCGTGCCGGGCCAACCAGGTCATCACCACGTCGCGGGCCACGCCGTGCCGGTGGTCGAAGAGGACGTAGGCGGTGGGAATGGTCCGCGCGCGCGCCACCTCCGGCTCGCCGGGCCCGATCAGGCCGCACCCCCTGAGGCCCTCCACGGCCTGCCCGATCAACGCCCTCTGCGCAACCGGCCCACGATGCGCGAACTCCACCGCGAAGCTGCGGAAGCCCGCCGGCGCCAGCGTGGGGTTCACCTCCGAGGGCGATCCGATCCGGTAGAAGGGAAAGCGCTTCTCGGGAAAGTAGGCCCAGTGGAAGCGCTCGCCGCCGGGGTCGCGCGCGCCCACCTCCACCACCGTGACCGAGACTGCGCGCAGCTGCTCCGCCGCCTCGCGGACCTCGGCTGGCGCGCCCGCGACCAGGCGCGCGCAGGCGGGAAGCGGCGCGGTGAGCACCAGCGCGTCGTACGCCAGCTCTTCTCCGGACGAGAGTCGCACGCGCCTTCGCGGCAGATCGACGCCGGTGACCCGCGCGCCGAACCGCACTTCGCAGGCGAGGTCGGCAGCGATGCCCCGCACCAGCGCCTCGATGCCGCCCTGGCGCGGATACCAGAAGGTGGCGTTGTAGCCCACGTCCTCGCGCGCGGGCCCCACCGCCCCGTTCACCACCTCCGCGAGCGTGGGCCGCGGGATGAAGCGGCCTCCCCACTCCGGCGACAGCTCCTCGCAGGGAACGGTGTAGAGCTTCTCGTTGTAGGGAAACATGAAGTGCCGGCCCAGGCCCTCGCCCAGGTGGCGCAGGATGAACTCCGCGGCGTTGCGCAGTGGGCGCTCGCGCAGCTCCGCGCCACCCGGCCCGAGCGTCGCCTCGACGAAGCCGAGCAGGCACTCGGAGATGGTCCGCGGCGGAAGCCCGTGCAGGTGGAACTGGTAGGGAAACTGCGTCCACGCACCTTCACTGTAGATGCGTGCACGCCGCTGCACGTCCAGGCGGTTGCCGGCCAACCAGCGGCCGGCGATCAGCTCGCGCATCGCGGGGTCGCGCGCGTGCAGCCAGTGCCCGGTCCAGTCGAAGGAGAAGCCCTCGACCAGATCGGTGCGGCAGAGGCCGCCCAGGCGATCCTCGGCCTCGAGCAGCGTGCAGCCGGCGCCGAGCTCGCGCGCGCAGGCCATTCCCGCCAGCCCTCCGCCCACCACGATGGCTCTCCCACCCCGACGCATAAACGCCTCCGCATTATCACGAAAACCCGCCTGCTTTCCTTGGCGAAGGCTTCGCGCGGATGCTAGCGTGGGCCACCTGTCATGAGCGAGATGCTGTCCAGCCGGGAGCCGTGGACTGTCACCTCAACCTTCTCCGCGCTCAAGCAGCGCTTCGAGTACGAAGAGGACTGACTTCGAGTGAAGATCTCCTGCCCGAACTGTTCCGCTGCCTACGAGTTGGACGACTCGCGCGTCCCGCCCGCAGGTCTTTCCATCAAGTGCCCGAAGTGCAAGAACCCCTTCACGGTGCAAAGGCCCAGGGCCGGCGACGCCTCGAAGCAGGGCGTCGCGGTGCCGCTGCCGGGTCTGGCCGGGTCCGGTGCTCCCGCCGCGCAGCCGCCCTCGGGGCGGCCGCCGGGCGCGAAGAGGCCGCCCCCGATGGCCGTGCCGCTCCCAGGCATGGGCGCCGCGGCTCCCGCGTCGAGTGGCCCTGCCGGCGCGGTGCCGTTGCCCGGGCTCGATGCGGCTCCCGCGCATCCGCGCGTCGCGGCTGCCTTTCCTGTTGCCCCGCCGAGCGCTCCGCTCCGCGACGAGGCGGTGCCGCTGCCGGGAGCCGACGGCGACGACACCGTGCAGGTGGGGGACGATCCTTTCGCGGCCATCGATCTCGGCGCCGAGGCGGCTCGACAGCCGCCGCCCGCGGGTTCGGTGGACGATCTCGATCTTCCCGACTCGCTTGCATCGCCCGGCGGCGTCTCGCCCGCGGCGGACGACGGGTTCCACGTCGATCTGCCCGAGCCGTCGGCGCCCGCCCACCTCCCTTCGGAAGAGAGCCGCTTCGACCGCGTCGAGCCGCCCAGGCAGAAGGCAGCCACGCAGGGCGCGTCCGACATGCTCGACTTCGTCGACGACGGGCCCAAGCCGGAGAAGAAGACGGGCCGGCCTCCGCCGCCGATGGTCGGCAAGCCGCCTGAGCCGTCGAAGGAAGAGGTGCTGTCGCTCGACGAGCCCGACCAGGGCGAGGCGGCGGCTGACGCAAAGAAGGCGGAGAAGGAGCGCAAGAAGCGGGAGCGCGCGGAGCGTGCCCGCCGCAAGGCCGCGGGCCCGAGCCTGATCCAGCGCCTGAGACCGGCCCTGGCCTCGGCGGCGCAGCCGAAGCGCCTCGCCGCCGCCGCGGTGCTTCTGGCCATCGCCGGGGCGGTGACGCTGGGCATCCGCGCGCGCCACACTTCGGCGGGTTTGTTCTGGATGAACCTGTACCTCCCCTCGAAGAAGGCGGCCAGCGCGGCGGAGTCCAAGGTCATCCAGGACGGCATGGCCAGGCTCGCGAAGGGCGACTTCGACGGCACCCGCGGCGCGGTGGCGGCAGGGGCGCAGCTCTTGACCGTGCTGCCCGAGGACGAGGACGCGAAGGCGTTCTTCGTGCTCGCCGCTTCCGAGCTGAAGCTGCAATACGGCCAGGCGGGCAGCGACTGGGATCAGGCGCGGCGCGTGATGGAGAAGATGAAGGTCACCGCGCCGGCGCAGAACCGGGCGCGCGGCGCGTACGCGCTTGCGAACGGCGACGCGGCTGGCGGCAAGCAGCTCCTCGCCACCCTGGGCGACCCGGCCACGCTCGATCTGGAATCAGCCTGGCTCTATGCGCGGGCCCTGATCCTGACCGGCGAGCAGGTTCGCGGCGCGCAGGTCCTCGACGTCGCGCTCAAGAAGAATCCCGGCTCGGCCAAGCTATTGCTGCTGCGCGCCGGCGTGGCGCGCGACCGCGGTCAGCTGGCGGAATCGGCGGCGTTCTACGAGAAGGCGCTGCAGGCCGCGCCCGAGAGCGCGGCCGCCATGGTTGAGCTGGCAGACGTGCGCTTGCGCCTGGGCGACGCGAAGGCCGCTCGGGAGCTTCTGGCCAGGGCCCTGGACGCCGAGCGGCGCAAGACGCTCGACGCCGCCGAGGAGGCGCGGGGCAACGTGATGATGGGTCGGCTGCTCGCCACCGAGCACGACACCGCCGGCGCCGAGGCGGCGTTCGAGCGCGCGGTGGCGCTGGACCCGAACTCGGGCAAGGTGCACGAGGCCTACGGGGACTTCCGGTTGCAGCGGCGCGAGTGGGAGAAGGCGGGCCGGCAGTTCGAGGCCGCCATCCAGCACGGCGCGTCGGCTGCGGCAAACGCGGGCGCGGCGCGCGCGTACCTGGGCCAGAACCGCCTGCTCGAGGCGGACAAGGCCATCACCGAGGCGGTCAACAAGGAACCCGGGAACGCGCGCTATCTCTACTTGCAGGGACGGGTCGCCGACGCCATCGGCAAGGCGGAAGAGGCCTACCGCAAGTACGAGGCGGCGCTGAAGGCGAAGCCGGACCTGGTGGAAGCGCTCGCTGCCGAGGGCGGCGTCTGGATGTCGCGCAACGACAAGGCCAAGGCGCAGGAGAAGCTCGATGCGGCGCTGGCGGTGAAGGGGGAAGGGCTCACCACGCTGGAGGACGAGGCCATCGGGGATCTCGCGCTGGCGATGGGCAATCCGGCCAAGGCACAGGAGGCATTTGCGCGGGCGCTGGCGAAGGACCCCGGCGACGCGCTGGCCCACGCCGGCATCGGCAAGGCACTGGCCGCGCAGGAAAACCTGGCCGGGGCGCGCAAGGAGATGGAGGTCGCGCTCAAGGGGCTGGATTCGGACGCCTCGCTGGCCTACGAGTACGGCTCGCTGCTGCGGCGGATGAAGGAGCCGGAGGCGGCGCTGCAGTCGCTGCGCAATGCGGTGAAGCTGGACTCGAAGGAGCCCCGCTACCGCGCCCGCCTCGGCGCGCTGCTGGTGGAGCGCGGCGCGTTCGAGGAGGCCGAGCAGGAGCTGCGGCAGGCCGTCTTGATGAACGACCGCAACGCCGAGGGTCAGTACTTCCTCGCCCGCGCGCTGGCGGGGCGCAAGAAGATGGGCGAGGCCATCGACACCGTGAAGAAGGCGGTGGAGCTCGAGCCGGACAACGCCGAGTATCTCTTCCAGATGGGCGTGATCTACGAGCGCAGCCAGCAGGTCCAGGACGCCATCAACGCCTTCAACAAGTCGATCGACCGCGACGGCAAGAACGCCGACGGCCACGAGCACCTGGGCCTCAACCTCATGGTGGAGAACCGCTACCCGGAGGCGGCGACCGCCTTGGGCAAGGCCGCCGCGCTGGAGCCGAAGCGCGCGCGGCTGTGGGCTGAGCTGGGCGATGCCGAGCAGCAGGGCGGCGACGTGGACGGCGCCATCCGCGACTTCCAGAAGGCGCTTTCCCTCGACTCCAACCTGCCCTCGGTGTGGACCAAGCTCGGCATCGCCTACAAGGACAAGGACTGCAAGGGTTGCCGCACCAAGGCGGTGGACGCGCTCAAGCGCGCAACCCACGTCGATCCCGCGGACGCGGTGGCGCACCACGAGCTGGGGTACATGTTCAAGGACGACGGCCGGCGCAAGGATGCCATCGTCGAGTTCCGCCGTTACCTGGATCTGAAGCCCGACGCGGGCGATGCGGCCAGCGTCCGCGACGACATCTACTACCTGCAGGAGGAGTCGCGGCGCGCGCCGTGAGGCAGCCGGCGGGCGGCCCGAGCGGGGCATGCTCTTCTCTGTCTCCGTCGATCTCGACGGCCTCGGCTGCTACGCGGCCATCCACGGCCTCCACGGGCCCCTCGACGACCGCGCCCTGCGGGCGGTGCCGGACATCGCAGTCCAGCGCTTCTGCGAGCTGTTCGCGGCGCTGCGGATCCCCGCCACCTTCTTCGTCATCGGCCGCGAGGCAAGCATCGCGCCGGACATGCTCCGGCACGCATCGGGCGAGGGTCACGAGATCGGCTCGCACTCGCATGCCCACGACTACGCGCTCTCGCGCCGGCCTCTAGCGCAGGTCGCGGAGGATCTCGCCGCGGCCGAGCGCGCCATCGAGGACGCCTGCGGCCGCAAGCCCCGCGGCTTTCGCGCGCCCGGATACACTCTCTCGCCCGCCCTGCTGGAGGCCATCCGCGAGCGCGGCTACCTCTACGACTCCTCGCTCCTGCCGAGTCCGCCGTACTACGCGGCCAAGGCCGCGGCGCTGGCCGCCTACGCGCTGCTGCGGCGCCCCAGCCAGAGCATCCTCGGCGGCGTGGGGCAGCTCTTCGCGCCGCGCGGCCCGCACCGCCGCCGAGGCGTACGCGAGCTGCCGGTCGCCACCTTGCCGGTGCTGCGCGCGCCGGTGATCGGCACCTCGGTCTTGCTCTGGCCGGCGCTGGCGCGCGGCGGATTCGCCGGCGGCCACTTCAACTTCGAATTGCACGGCATCGACGCGCTCGACGCGGACGACGTGCCGCCCGCCATCGCGCGGGCGCAGCCCGGCGTCCGCGAGCCAGCCTCGGCGAAGCTGCGCCGCCTGCGACAGGTGCTGGCATCGCTCCCGGGCACCGCCTGCACGCTGGAGCAGGCCGCGCTGCGCCTCTTGCCGTGACCGCGCCCGCGGGTTAGAGCGACCCCATGTCCACGGCGTTGGTCCGCTACGACCGCGACAGGCCGCGCGGCCTCTTCGGCCGGCTGCGCGGCGCCATGGAGAGATGGACGCTGGCGCAGGGAGGGCCGGATCTGGAGGCGCGCCTCGCGCGGCTGGTGGCGCCGCAGAACGAGTACGGAGTGGATCCCTTCGGGCTCGAGCTGGACTTCACGCGCGCGGCCATCGCACCGGTGCTCTGGCTCTACCGGAACTACTTCCGCGTGCAGACGCACGGGATCGGCCACGTGCCCACAGGGCGGGCGATGCTGGTCTCCAACCACTCGGGGCAGCTGCCGCTCGACGCCGCCATGATCGCGCTCTCGCTCCTGGTGGAGGCAGAGCCGCCGCGGGTGGCGCGGGCCATGGTGGAGAAGTGGGCGCCCACGCTGCCCTTCGTGGCGCCGTTCTTCGCGCGCATCGGCCAGGTGGTGGGGACGCCCGAGAACTGCCGGCGGCTCCTGGCCGCGGGCGAGACCATCATGGTCTTTCCCGAGGGAGTGCGCGGGCTGAACAAGACCTGGGACAAGCGCTACCAACTTCAAGATTTCGGCAGCGGGTTCATGCGCATCGCGCTGGAGACGCAGACGCCAATCGTGCCGGTGGGAGTGATCGGCGCCGAGGAGCAGGCGCCGGCGTTCTTCGATTTCAAGGCGGCGGCGAAGCTGCTGGGGTTCCCGGCGCTGCCGATCACGCTGACCGGGATCCCGCTGCCGCTGCCGGTGAAGTATCACCTCTGGTTCGGGGAGCCGCTGCGCTTTCCCGGCGGCGTGGACGACGACGACGTGGAGCTGGAGAGGAAGGTGCGGGAGGTGAAGGGGCGGATCCAGGCGCTGGTGGCGGAGGGTTTGACGCAGCGGCGGGGGATCTTCTGACCAGGGACGCGCTCCTCATCACCGGCATCAGCGGCAACCTGGGGCGCGGCCTGGCCAGGCTCCTGCACAAGACCGAGCGCGTGGTGGGGCTCGACCGGCGGGCCTTTCCCGGCGCGCCCAAGGATCTCGAGGTGCACCACCTCGACATCCGCAAGCGCAAGGTGGAGGAGATCTTCCGCCGCGGGGACGTCAAGGCCCTCATCCACATGGCCATCATCCACGACCCGCGCCTGCCGCAGCGCGAGCACCACAGCTTCAACGTGCTGGGCACCAAGGCGGTGCTGGAGTTCGCCGCCCGCCACGGCGTGCGCAAGGTGGTGGTGCTCAGCTCGGCCTCCGTCTACGGCCCGCAGCCCGGCAACGACAATTTCCTCGGTGAGGACTCGCCGCTCCTCGGCTCGCAGCGCTTTCCCGAGATCCGCGACCTGGTCGAAGTGGACATGTACGCGCAGCAGTACATGTGGCGGCATCCCGAGGTGGAGACCGCGATCCTGCGGCCCGTCCACGTGGTGGGCCCTACCGTCCGGAACGCGCCGGCCAGTTATCTGCGATTACCCCGTCCGTGGACGCTGGCGGGCTTCGATCCGATGGTCCAGCTCATCCACCAGGAAGACGTGGCGCGCGCGGTGGCGCTGGCGCTCAAGTCCGGGGTGCGCGGTGTGTACAACGTGGTCGGCCCGGGCGAGCTGCCGCTGAGCGCGGCCCTGCGCGAGCTCGGGCGCACGCCGGTGCCCGTGCCGCACCTGATCGCGCGGCCGCTGCTCGACAAGCTGTTCCAGTACCGGCTGGCGGGCTTTCCCTCGGCAGAGCTGGACCACTTGCAGTTCCTCTGCACGGTGGACGGCAGCCGGGCCGAACGCGAGCTGGGCTTCAGGCCGGCGTATACGCTACGGCAGACGATCCGCAGCGTGATGGGGGAAGAGCCGCCCCGGGTCCAGGTGCAGGGATAGCTGGCGGCGAGGGCGGGATCCCGCGGTTAGATTCGGCGCATGCGCGACCGGCTGGCGATCTTCGCGGCGGACGCGGCGGGCCTGCGCCTCGCCGTCTGCACTGCGGCCGGCGTGGCGGAGGATGCCGCGCGCCGGCACGGCCTCGCGGAAGGAAGCGCGGGTGTGCTCGCGTTGGGGCTGACGGGCGCGCTGCTCCTGGCGGCGCACGAGCACGCGCGCGTCGGCGTGCAGCTCGAGTGCAACGGGCCCGCACGAGGTCTCCTGGTCGACGCCGACCAGGCTGGCGTCGTCCGCGGTCTGGTACGCGCGGTGCGGCTGACCGCCCGCGCCGACGAGCTGGCGCGGTTCGATCCGCGTCCGTTGCTCGCGTCGCCGCACGACGAGCGCGCCGGCAAGCTCTCCATCGTGCGCGCCGGCGCCGGAGGCTCCCACCGCGCGGCCTTTCCCTTCGCCGGCGGCGATCTCGGCGCGGCGCTGACGCTCTTCCTGCGCGGCGATCGCGCGGCGGGAGGAGAGCTGGCACTGGAGGTTCTGGCGCGTGCGGGCGAGCCGGTGGCCGCGGCCGGAGGCGCGCTGGTCGTGCCGCTGCTCGAGGACGACGCGGAGCGCGCGCGCGTCCTGGGCAAGCCGCTCCGTCAAGGCGGCCTGCGCGACGCCCTCTTGCAAAGCCCGCGCGACGCGGACGCCGTGGCCGGAGAGCTGGCGCGCATCTTCGACCTGGGCCCGCTCCGTTTCGTCTCCGGCGTGGAACCGCGCTTCGCCTGCCGCTGCTCGCGCGATCGGGTAGCGGCGGCGCTGCGTTCGTTGGGCGGCGCCGAGCTGTGCGACATGGCCGACAAGGACGCCGGCGCCACGCTTACCTGCGATTTCTGCGGCACAGGCTACCGCTTCTCAGCCGACGAGCTGCGCGCGCTCGCTCAGCCCTGAAGCATGGTCTTCAGCTTGCGGACGGCGTGGTGGAAATTCACCTTGGCGTTCACCTCGGTGATCCCCAGCGACTGCGCGATCTCCGCGAAGGGCAGATCGCCGTCGATGCGCAGGAGCAGCACCTCCCGCTGCCGCCGCGGCAGCTTCGCCACCGCCTCGCGCAGCGCCCGCTGCTGCTGCGCCGAGTCGATGCGCGCGTCGGCGCCGGGCGCTGTGGCCGCGAGCTCCCGCTCCTGCGCGTCCTCGCTGCGATCGAAGCGCGCTGTGTCGCGCAGGTGGTTCTTGGCCAGGTTGACCACGATGCGGAAGAGCCACGACTTGAAGGACCCGCCGCGCCATCCTCCCGCCCGCTGGCTGGCATTGATGAAGGCCCGCTGGGCGAGGTCCTCCGCGTCGTCCGGGTCGCGGGCGAAACGGCGGGCGATCGCCAGCACCGGCCGCTGGTAGCGCCGCACCAACGCCTCGAACGCCCGGGTATCGCCGGCGCGAAACGCGTCGAGAAGCTCGGCGTCGCCCAGGTCGCCCATCGGACGGGCCCACCCTTAGCGATTGACGGACAAAAAAGCGAGGGCTACATGCGGAGGCCATGCTCGATCTGAAGTGGGTGGTGGCGAATCTCGACGAGGCTCGCAAGCGGCTCGCAACTCGCGGACCGCAGGCGGCGGAGGCGCTCGCCCCCATCGAGGCGCTCGCCGCGGAGCGCAAGCAGCTCATCCAGTCTTCGGAGACGCAGCGGGCCGAGCAGCGCAAGGCCAGCGAGCAGATGCGCACCCTCAAGGGCGAGGAGCAGGCGCGGCTGCGCGCGCAGCTCAAGTCCCTGTCCGACGCGGTGAAGGATCAGGAGGCGCGGCTCAAGGAGGTGGAGGAGAAGATCGAGCAGGCGCTGCTCGGCGTGCCCAACCTGCCGCACGAGTCGGTGCCGGTGGGAGCTTCCGAAAAGGACAACCAGGTGGTCCGTTCCTGGGGCGAGAGACCCAACATCTCCAACGCCAAGGAGCACACCGAGCTGGGCGAGAAGTTGGGCCTGCTCGACTTCGAGCGCGCCGCCAAGGTGTCGGGCGCGCGCTTCGTCTTCTACCGCGGCCCGCTGGCGCGGCTGGAGCTGGCGGTGGTGCAGTTCTTCCTCG
>DASRTX010000559.1:0-2423 GCA_035655715.1 Myxococcales bacterium
TCGCCACCATCGGCACGTCGTCCTCCAGCAGCAGCTTCGCCGCGGTCCGCGGCAGCCCTCCGGGAATGAGCTCGATCAGGAACTTGAGCCGCGACACCTCGGCCCGGAACTCGAGGTCGGCGCGCTGGCGCTGCGGCTCGAGCCGGCTGTCCCCCAGCGCGGAGACGGTGATCTCCGTATCCGGGAACCGCTTGGTCTCCTTGCCCTCGCCCAGCTGCGGGTCATGGATGGCGAGATGGCTCCGCGCCAGCAGCAGTCGCCCCGGCCGCTCCTTCTCTTCCGCGAGATTCGCCGCCAGCAGCATCCTGCCTTTCAAGCGCCGATCGAGCAGCTCGATCGCCGCCTGATCCGCCTGGGCCTCCATCGAGAACGAGCGCACGCGGCCGGCTTCCAGGTCCATGTCCGACTGCACGTTGGCCAGCCCGTCCAGGTCGGGGAACTTCGGCGGGGCGATCGGGTTCGCTTTCAGGAGGACGCGGCGGACGGTCTCGAGCTGGAGATCGCGCAGCCGGATCGATGCCCGGACCGAGACCGACTTCCACAGCTCGCTCGCCTCCAGGCCGGAGAGCTGGATGGTGGTCAGCTTTCCTGCGAGCGAGAGGTCCAGATCGCCGGCGAGCTTGCGCTCCCCCTGGCGGACCCGCGCATCGCGCATGATGAAGTTTTCGAGGCCGATCTCCAGATACTGCGTGGGCCAGAAGGCCCAACGTCCGCGGAAGGCGGCGGCTCCTTCGACGCGGTAGCCCTCGATCCAGATCTCCCGCACGCGAGAGACGTCGAGGCGCTCGAGCTTCACTCGGAAAAGATCCTCGGGCCTCGGCGGCGTGCCCTTCGGGCTGGCGGTCTCCACCTGCGCCACGCAGTCCTTTCCGGCGACCCCGGGCGGCTCGGCCTGACCGGGGATGGTAGGAAGCCCCGGCGCCTGCCGGCAGAGCTTTGGAAGCTGACGGGTCAGCCGGAGGCGGAGGGAGAGGCCGTCGAGATTCGTCCTGCTGGTGCTGAGGGTCTTCTTCAGCACGGCCGGCAGCGACAGGCTGACGTCGAACCGGTCGATCCTCAGGTCCATCTCGACGTTGGAGTCGTGCACCAGGATCCGGAGATTCCGGCCGCGGATGACGCCCGGCCACCAGGTGAAGGCCGAGCCCACCCGCACCTCGGCCGCCTCCTGCGAGAGGATGGGTTTGCCGATGGCGCCCAGGTTCAGATAGCCGTTGCCGAGCAGCAGATAGGCCAGCCATGCACCCACGAGCGCACCGACGCCGATCCGCAGTGCCTTCGAAGTCGAGGTGCGCAAGGCTCTGGTCCCGCGCCGCTTTACCCGCCAGCCGCGCCACTGTCTAGCCGGGGATGGCGCGCCGCGTCTTGAAACCCGCGAAATACCGGCCGCTTGGCTGCTCCTCCCAGACGGCACCTTCCCGCGGCTTGATCGGGGCACACCCTTTCGCACATCATGCCCGCCCTATGACCTTGAAAATTTCCTTTCCGGCGCTCGCCGCGTCCGTGGCTTTGCTCTCGATCGGCTCGCCCGCGTTTGCCCAAGGCTCGCCCGGCCTGGTGATCAGCCAAGTCTATGGCGGCGGCGGCAACGCCGGCGCCACCTTCAAGAACGACTTCATCGAGATCTTCAATCGCGGGACCGTACCGGTGTCGCTGTCCGGCATGTCGGTGCAATACGGCAGCGCCGCGGGAAACATGGGCAGCGGTGGCTTGCTGACGGTGTTGCCTGCGTTCACGCTGCAGCCCGGGCAGTACTTCCTGGTGCGCGAGTCCGCCGGAGCGGGCGGCACCGTGGACCTGCCCGCGCCCGATGCCAGCGGCAACATCGCCATGAGCGCCACCGGCGGCAAGGTGGCCCTGGTCAACTCGATCACGGCGCTGGGCTGCGCGACCGTCGCCACCTGCGCCGGCCTCCCCATCATCGACGGCGTCGGGTACGACGGAGCCGCCTTCTTCGAGGGCGCGGCCACCCCGACGCTGGCCAACGCCACCGCCGCCATCCGCAACGGCGGCGGCTGCATCGACACCAACAACAACGCGGCCGACTTCGCCGTCGGCGCTCCCACGCCGCGCAACTCGGTCTCCCCGACCGCCGCCTGCAACGCAACCACCGGCCCGACCGCGACCGCATCTGCGACGCCGTCTTCCGTCTCTGCCGGCGACAAAACGGCGCTGGCCGTGACGGTGACGCCGGGAAACAATCCCACCAGCACCGGCATCGTGGTCAGCGCCGATCTCTCCTCCATCGGCGGCAATGCGGCGCAGATCTTCACCGACAACCTGGACGGCACCTTCTCTTTCAGCGCGACGGTGAGCCTCGGCACCGGCGTCGGATCGAAGTCGCTGCCGGTCTCAGTCACCGACGCGCAAGGCCGCAGCGCCAGCGCCTCGATCGCGCTCACCATCACCGCCCCGGTGCCGCGAGT
>DASRTX010000560.1:0-8035 GCA_035655715.1 Myxococcales bacterium
CGGCGGCGGCGGTGCGAGCCTGGTCGAGTTGGTCCGGCGGGAAGGAGATGGCCGCCACCGCCGGGTGGCCACCTCCGCCGTATCGCTCGGCGATGCGCGCCAGGTTGTGCCGGCGCTGCTGCTGTCTCCAGGGATTCGACCCCAGCGAGATCTTGCTCCGGTTCGGCCCGCGCGAGACCGACACCGTGTAGATGGTGCTCTCGTCGGCCGCATAGGCGATGAACTTGTTGACGGTGTCAACGCCCAGGTCGGCCAGATCGTAGGTGGCCACGCCACCCTGCAGGCGGATGCGCGCGGTCACCAGCTTCACCACCTCGTGGTGCCGCGCCAGCAAGGGCGAGAGCGGCCCGGTGATCCAGGGCTCGCGCAGGATCTCCGGGAGCGGCCGCACGGACAGCTCGCGGATGAGCCGGGGACAGAGCTCGGGATCCTTGGTCGCCTCGATCAGGAGCATCAGCTGCATGGGCGGGTCGGTCAGCGCCACCGCCATCTGTGGGTTGGGAAAGAGCGCGCCGTCGATCACCTCGGCCCAGTCGATCAGCTCGCGCAAGGGCGACGGATCCCATCCGAACTTCGCCTCCACCGTGCGCGCCAGGAACCGGGTGCAGCTCTTGGCGGCCGGATCCCAGAACTTCCTGCCGGTGCGGTCTGCCCGGAACGCCGCCTCGTCGGCCGCGGTCTCGAATGCGCTCTGGTGGTGGTCGAACCACCAGGTCAGCCGCGGATCGCGGGAGAAGCGGAAGTCCACCACCGCGTTCTCCTCGCCGGCAAAAGCCTCCTCGGAGAAGAGCTGCCCGGCCTTGTGCGCCATGCCCTTGAGCGCCGGGTCGGGAACGGGCCGCACCTTGTCGCGGTAGAAGCGCAGGAAGGTGGCGGCGGATGCCACTCCGTCGAAGCAATGGTCGTGGTAGCAGATCTGCAGCGCGGGCATGGAGGCGGGACGTTACGGGGGCGCTGGGCGACGCGCAAGCGCGCCGGACCCCGCGCTGCCGCAGGCGCGACGGAGATTCAGGCGACCGTGGGCCAGGCCGCGAGCTGTGGCAGCCGCAAGCGTCCGTCGTCCACCCTGCGGGCGCCGAACGGCCTGACGCCGCGCTCGCGGAAGGCGCGCCTCCAACTCGCGAACGATCCACCGGCGCGCCAGGCATCGAGCGCCGCCAGCCCCGCGTCCTCGCCCCCCTGGGCCAACATGTATTCCACCCACGCCCAGCGCGGGCTGGTGGGCCGGATCTCCGCCCTCCCGCGCAGCTTTGCGCGCAGGTACGCGACGCGGCGCTCGGTCTCCTCGATGGGGGTGAAGGGCGAGCCGTCCATCGGCGTGTTGCGTTTGGCGACGAAGGGCGCGCAGCCGAAGCTCAAGGGCACGATGCGCGAGATCTCCGCGGCCAGCAGCACCAGCTCGTCGAGATCGCGGTCCTCCTCGCCGGGCAGGCCGAGCATCAGATAGAGCTTGAGCCGCTGGAAGCCGGCCTCGCGCGCCAGCGCGGCAGTGCGCAGCAGCTGGGCGGCGTTGGTCTTGCGGTCGAGGGCGACGCGCAGCCGCTCGGAGGCGCCGTCGGCGGCCGTCGTCAACGTCTTCGCGCCCGACCGGGCGAGGAGCGACACCAGCTCGGGCCGCGCGCAGAGCCGGTCGGCGCGCAGCGACGAGATGCCCACCTCGCGCCCGCTTTCAATCAGCGCTCGCACCAGCTCGACGATGCGCGGATGATCGGTGACCGCGGCGCCGACCAATCCCACGCGGACGGCGTGTGGCGGGATCAGCTCCAGCACCCGTTCGGGCTCGACCGTGCGCATGCCGCCGTTGGTGGTGCGGCGCATGACGCAGTAGGTGCACCCGCGCGAGCAGCCCCGCTCCGGCTCGATCAGGAACATCGAGCGCAGCTCGGTGTGCGGCGTGACGATCTGCGATCGAGCCGGGAGCCGGTCGTCGTCGGCCCTGGCCACCGCCGGCCAGGACGACGAGATGCCGGGAACGTAGAAGCCGGGCTGCCGCGCGAGGTGCGCGCGCAGCTCGTCGCGCGGCAGCGTCAGGGCGTCGCAGAGGACGTGGATCAGCTCCTCCGACTCGCCCATCACCACCACGTCGGCGAACGGCGCCAGGGGGACGGGGTTGGAGAAGGTGAGCGGCCCGCCGCACAGCACCAGCGGATGCCGTCCGTCGCGCTCCTCGCGCAGGAGCGGCAGGCCGGAGAGATCCAGCATCTCGAAGAGGCCGGCGATCTCCAGCTCGTACGAGACGGAGAAAGCGAGGCAGTCCAGCTCCGCCAGCGGGTGCTGCGATTCGTAGGTGCAGAGCGGCACCCGCGCCGCGCGCCACTCGTCCACGTCGTCGGGGAGGAAGGCGCGTTCCGCCGTTGCGTCGGGATGGGCGTGGATCTCGCGGTAGATGGTCTGGAATCCCAAGGAGCTCATCCCCACGTGGTACGGGCTGGGGTAGCACAGGCCGATGCGCGTCCGCGCCTGCTTGCGCAGCGTGCCCTGCTCGTCGGCGAGACGGGCGCGGAGGGGTTCGAGGAGCGGCCAACGCATCGGAACCGCGCATTGTAAGATAGAAAGACGCGATGCGCCGTGGGACCCGGCTCTTTCCGCCAATGCTGCGGCCTTCCATGCTCGCTTGCCTGCTCGCGTGCGCGGAGTGGAGGATGGCGCCCACCTTTCCCGTGGAGGCGGCGGGGCGGCCGGTCGTCCACGAGCAGGCGGTGATGGGGCTTTCCGACGGCGGCGACGCCGCGGTGGCCCAGCTCGTGGACGCCGACGGGAGGCCAGCGGAGCTGGAGCTCCTGCTCTTCGATCGGACGGGTGCGCCCTCCCGGACTGCGCTGGTGGCCAGCGCGGAGGTGGCAGCTCGGGTCGCGCGGCGCATCCTCGAGGGGGGCCACGCCCTGGTTCCGGTGCTGGCCGCCGCGGTCGCGCAGGAATGGCCGGAAGCGCTGGCGCATCTCCGTCAGGCGGGCTATGCGCCCCGCCAGCCCGCGCAGCCGGAGCCCGGGACGCGCAGGTGGCTGGTGGAAGGGGCTGCTGCCGCGGGCGCGCTCCCGCTCGCGCTGCGGCTCGCGCCGGTGGACGACGGCCTTGCGCTGCTCCTCGGCGAGCGTGGGCCTGGACTCGAAGTGGAGCTCGCGCGCATGAGCCTTGCCGGTCCGCCCATCGCGCCCGAGCTATGGATCCAGTCGGGAGTCGTCTGGCTCCTGGCCGGCTCGGTCGGTGGCGGAGATCCGCTTCACCGCGCCGCCGGAATGCGCCGGGCAACGCTGGGCCGGGGCGAAGCGCAGCTGCACGACCAGCACGGCCTGGAGGAGTACGCGGCCGGAGACATCGACGCCGCGCGCCGGGAATTCGCGCGCTCGATCGCCTGCGACCCCGCCTTTGTGGACGGCCTCTACAACGCCGCCGCGGCGGCCGCCATCGCCGACCGCGCCGAGGAGGCGGTCGCCCTGTTGCGGCGGGCCGCGGCCGTAGACCCCGCGCGCGTGCAGGTGCTGGGCCGCAACGACGAGGATCTGAAGACGCTGAGGAAGAGAGCGGACGTGCGCGCGCTCCTCGGGCTGCGCCGCCTGCCACCAGAGGACCTGGGGCGCTAAATTCGGGGACACGATACGACGAATTACGTAAGGTGTCCCCGAATTACCTATCGATCCGGCCCGCGGGGGCGCCGGGTCTTATGCTAGGTTCCCGCGTCCAATATGCTTCCCCTCTTCCTTGCCGTCCTCCTCGCCCAGGGCTCCCTCTCCGAGGAGCGCGCCCGGCAGATCCTCCCCCGCGCCGACCTTCACGACCTCTCCGACGCGCAGCGCGCGCAGTTCCTGGAGATCGCCGGCGACACCTTCGACTATGCGGGCTGCAACGACACGCTGGCGCGCTGCCTCGCCGCCAACGTGAGCGACCGGCACGCGCTGCGCATGGCCGAGCTGGTGAAGGCGCTGTTGCTCGACGGCGGCAACGCCTCGCAGATCGTCGACCAGGTGGAGCGCTATTACGCGAGCTTCGCGCCGGCCAAGCGCAAGAAGCTGGACGAGAGCGACTGCCCCGTCCTCGGCGATCCCAAGGCGAAAGTCGTGGTGGTGGAGTACTCCGACTACCAGTGCCCGCATTGCGCGCGCGCCCAGCAGCCGCTCCACGAGATGGTCAAGGCGCTGCCGGGCAAGATCCGACTCTGCTCCAAGTACTTCCCGCTGCCCGGGCACCCGCGGGCGCAGGTGGCCGCCGGCTGCGCGGAGTTCGCGCGCCAGAAAGGGAAGTTCTGGGAGATGAACCAGCTTCTCTTCGCCCACCAGGAAGAGCTGGGCGACGGCGAGCTGAAAGAGTACGCCCGGCAGATCGGCGTGGACGGCGAGGCCATGCTCAAGCAGGTCTATGCCGGCAGGTTCGATGCGGGAATCGAGAAGCAGAAACAGGAAGGCGTCATGGCCGGGGTGAACGCCACGCCCACCCTCTTCTTCAACGGCCGCCAGTACGTGCTGCCCATCAAGCCAGAGTTCCTCGTCTTCTCCGCGCAGGACGAGGACGAGTGGCAGCGCAACAAAGGCGGGTGGGACAAGAGCTGAGTGGACGACGATCTCAAGGTTCGCCTCGAGCAGGCGCCGGGTGCCTGGCAGCTCCTGGAAACGCCCTCCGAACTGCTGGTCGCGTTGCGCGATCACGGCGGGACCCTTTTCACCGAGCTGAGCGAGGTGCATCAGGGAGCGGTGGCCTCGTCTCCGCCGGCTCCCGGATCAGCGCCTCCCGCGAACCGCGCCGTGCTGGCGGGCGATCTGGCGGAGATGCAGCCCAGCGACCTGCTCAACTTCCTCCACCAGGGCCGCCGCACGGGCGTGCTGCTCACCCGCGCCTCTGGCGTGGAACGCGGCCTCGTCATCCTCGAAGGGAACGTGGCCTGGGCCTGTTCCACCTGCCCCGGCGAGCGGCTGGGCGAGCTCCTCTCCCGCGCCGGCCACGCCGACCGCGCCCGCGTCCAGGCCGTCCTGACGGAGCAGGGAGCGGCCACGCCGCACCGCCGGCTGGGGCAGCTGCTGGTGGACCGCGGCGTGCTCTCGCAGGAGGCGCTGTCCCGCGGCCTGCGTCATCAAGTGATGGAGATCTTCCTCGGCCTCCTGGTGGCGAAGGCGGGCAGCTTCGTCTTCCTCCGCGGCGTCGATCGAGCCGCGCTGCCCAGCACGCTGGCGCTCGACATGCAGGGCCTGCTGCTCGACGGCCTGCGCCGTCTGGACGAGATGGAGGTGTTCCGGACGCTGGTCCCGAGCCCCGACGTCGTCCCCAGGCCCACCGGCAAGGCGGCCAGCGAGGAGCTGGGCGCCGACGAGCGGCGGCTGCTCGCGCTGGCCGACGGGAGCCGCAGCCTCGCCGATCTTTCGCAGACGACGGCGCTGGGCGAGTACGAGGCGGCCCGCGCCGCGTACTCGCTGATCGAGCGCGGATACCTGCGGCTTTGAGCCACGCCTTGGCCCAGCGGGCCGTCCCACTGCTCACGCCGGAGCTGCCGGGGACGGGAGGCTTGGTCCGGGTGGCGGAGGAAGATTTCTCCGTCGAGGAGCTGCCGCTCTACGAAGCGAGTGGGGCAGGCGAGCACCTGCTGCTCACGGTGGAGAAGCGCGGGCTGAGCACGCCCGAATTGGTGCGTGCGCTGACAGGCGCGCTGGGCGCCAGCGACCGCGACGCCGGCACCGCGGGGCTCAAGGACAAGCGGGCCGTCACCGTGCAGCGCATCAGCGTGCGGACCGGCAAGTCGCCGGAGGAGGCGTTGCAGCTGGCCGGCCCGGGCTATCGCGTGCTCTCCGCGGCGCGGCACTCGAGCAAGCTGCGCCCAGGCCACCTGCGCGGCAACCGCTTCCGCATCGTGGTGCGGGGCGTGGGGCCGGAGGCGCAGGCCCGCGCAGAGGCCGTCTGCAACCGCCTGCGCGCGCTGGGCGCGGCCAACCTCTTCGGGCCGCAGCGCTTCGGCAAGTACGGAGACAACGCGGCGCTGGGCGAGGCGATCCTCTTGCGGCAGAAGCAGGTGCGCGATCGCTTCCTGCGGCGGATGGCGCTCTCGGCGCTGCAGTCGGAGCTCTTCAACCGCTGCCTCGCGGCGCGCGTCGCCGACGGCCTCTTCTCGACCGCCGTCCGCGGCGACGTGCTCAAGAAGCGCGCCACCGGCGGCTTGTTCGTCTGCGAGGACGCGGCTGCCGACACACCGCGAGTGGAGTCGGGCGAAGTCGACCCGGCGGGTCCGCTGCCCGGCCATTCGTTCTTCGCCGCCCGCGACGAGGCGCTCGCAAGGGAGGAGGCCGTGCTCGCCGAGGCACACATCGACCCCGCCTGCTTCGCCGCCGGCGGCGACGAGATGGAGGGTGCGAGGAGACCCTACCGCGTCCCCGTGGAGGAGCTGGCGATTTCGGCCCCGGATCCCGAGGGGCTGGCGCTGACCTTCGTCCTCCCAAAGGGAAGCTACGCGGTGGCGGTCCTGCGCGAGGTGTTGAAAACCGATGTCGCGGAAGCGGATTTTTCCGCCTGAACATGATGTTTGACCCCGCCCCCGACTGGGGGTAGCTCTGGCATATGAGAGCCCGGCTGTGGATCTTCACGGTCCTGGTGGCGCTGGCGCTGGCCCTCAACCTGGCGCGGCTGTCACTGAGCGTGGCGCAGACGGGTGAGGACACCATGCGCGCGCGCATCGCCGCGGCCAGCAACGCGCTGCGTGGCCAGTTCGATCTGCTGGACGCGCGCCTTGCGCCCCGCGCGGTGGCCGAGATGCCCGATCTCGTCGAGCTGGTGCGGGCGCCGGCAGAGGCGGGGCAGGCCCCGGCCAAGCCGGACGAGCGCGCCCTGCGCGCGGCCGGCGGGGCGCTGGCCCCCGAGCCCGATCTGTTCGCGGTGGTCACGCCACAGGGCGCCATCGTCTCGCGCCGCTCCAGGCCCGCCCAGGTGTTCGACGACGTCTCGCAGCTTCCCCTTTCGCAGACTGCCAGCGGGGGCATTCCGGTACCCACCTTCGCGACCTTCGACGGCGCGGTCTACCGCTTCGAGGCGGCGCGGGTCCCGGGAGCACAGGCCGCGGCGGTGGTGGGGACGCTGGTGGACGACCGGCTCGCGGCCCAACTCAAGAGCCAGGTGGACGCCGACGTCACCCTCCTCCAGGGCGGGAAGATCATCGCCAGCTCGCTGCCGCCGGGAGAGGAGCGCAGCCGGCTGGCCCGCTGGGCGGCGGCGCCCGCGCCGGGATACGGCGTGCTCCAGATCAGGCTGCCGCTGGCAGGCACCGCCTTGTCGGGAAGGCTTCCCCGCGGCGCCACCCGCTATGCGGTGCGCGGCGCCCTCTTGCAGCTGGACGGCGGAGTCCATGCCGCGATCACCTTGCCGGCCTCGCCCTATCTGGCTTGGCTCGGCCGCTACCAGGCCTTCTACATTGCCGGGTTGGTGCTGCTGCTCCTGTTCGGGTTTCTCTGGGGCATCCTCGCCAAACCGGAAGAGGTGGTGCAGCGCGTGGAGCTGACCGAGGCGCCGGACGGCGTGGTCAGCCCGCCGCGCCGGCAACCTCGCCCTTCGCTCACCGCGACCGACGTGGGAGAGGCGCGGCCGGAGCCGCCCCCGCGGAGCCGCGACGTGCCCTGGTCGCCCGGCGAAGGGCCGTCGGGGGAGCTTCCCCTGGTGGAGCGGGGACCGAGCGCCGCCCCGACGCCCGAAGCGCCGATGGAGCTGCATCCGGCGGCGCCACCGCCCGCGCCGGAGGCGCCCGCGAAAGCGGAGCCCACCGGGGAGCAGGCGTGGTCGTTCGCGCCGACCGCGGGGCAGTTCACCAAGGACGAGACCGCCGAGCCGGCGCTGGGAAAACAGGAGACAGCCGAACCGCTCGCCGCCGCCGCCGAGGGCGCGCCGACTGCCGCACCGGATTGGGACATGCCGCCGCCACCGCCTCCTCCGCCCGAAGAGCTGGCGCAGTCCGCGAGCCCGAAGACCGACTTCAGCTTCGCCGGATTGCTCGACGACGGGGCGGCGTCACGGGACGGCACGCGCGGTCCCGGCGCCAACGGCACCTCAGCCACGGCGACGGCGGTGCCGG
>DASRTX010000561.1:0-8766 GCA_035655715.1 Myxococcales bacterium
CCGGTCCTTGGCGTAGCGCACCGCCTCCGCCAGCGCCACGCTGCCGATACCCACGCCCTGCGAAGCGATACCGATGCGTCCGCCGTCCAGCGCGCTCATGGCGACGGCGAACCCGCGCCCCTCCCCGCCCATCAAGGCCGAGTCGGGCACGCGCAGGTCCTCGAAGGAGAGCGAGACGGTGCTGGAGGCGCGCAGGCCCATCTTGTCCTCGTGCCGTCCGACGGACAGCCCCTTCGTGCCGCCCTCGACCAGGAAGCAGGAGATGCCCTTCGAGCCAGGCTCGCCCGTGCGCGCCCAGACGACGATCACGCCGGCGCGGTCTCCGGAGGTGATCCACTGCTTGTTGCCGTTCAGCACCCAGTCGCGGCCGTCGCGGCGCGCCGAGGTGCGCATGCCGGCGGCGTCCGATCCGGAATGGGGCTCGGAGAGCCCGAACGCCGCCGCCTGGAACCGGCCGGAGGTGATCTCCGGGACGTACTTGCGCTTCTGCTCCTCGCTGCCGAAGCGCACGATGGTCTCGGCGACCATGTTGTTCACCGCCATGGTCACGGCGGTGGAGGCGCACCCCTGGGCGATCTCCATCATCGCCACCGCGTAGGCCACCACGCCCGCCGCCGCCCCGCCGTACTCTTCGGGGACGTTGACGCCCATCAATCCCAGCTCTGCCAGGGCGGCGATCTGCTCGCCGGGGAAGATGCGCTCCCGGTCCAGCTTCGCGGCCACCGGGAAGAGCGCTCTCTGGGCGTAGTTTCGCGCGGTGTCCCGGATCAGCGCCTGCGCGTCGGACAATTCGAAGAAGCCGTCAATCATTCGCCGCCGGTGTAGCAGGCGGCGCGCTCGGACGCGAGTAGACTTTGTAGGTCTTTTCGAATTCTGCCGCAAAGTGATCCAGGCCCTTGCGCAGCACCGCCCGGTCGATGAGCACGCCGTCGTTGGTCACCAACTGGAACTCGCGCGCCACGGCGAACCCCTTCTCGGTGATGCTCCACTTCGCGTGCCCGTCCTCGTGCAGGATCCCGAGCCGCACGAAGTCGTTGATGGCCCTCGCCAGCGAGGTGTGCCAGCGCGCCAGCCTCCGCTCCAGTGGATTCGACTCCCAGTCGCGCGGGCTGAGCGGAACGATGTCGCGGATGTGCACGTAGAGATCGCTGATGCCGGCCCCGCCGCCCCCGAAGAGCAGCGCCGAAAGGATCGGCGCGCAGAACATCTGTCGGGGGGTCAGGCGGTCGGACGAATCCGCGCCCATGCCCCAACCTTCCTTTGGTACCGCACCTTGAACGACCATCGGATCCCCCCACCCGGGTCGATTTTTCTTACTTCAACAGCGCCGAGGAGATGACGATCCGCTGGATCTCGGACGTCCCCTCGTAGATCTCGGTGATGCGCGCGTCGCGGAAATGGCGCTCGACGTCCAGCTCCTTGGAGTACCCCATGCCGCCATGGATCTGCACGGACTTGTCGCAGACGCGGTTGGAGGCCTCGCTGGCGTAGAGCTTTGCCATCGCTGACTCGCGCGTGTGCCGTGCGCCCGCATCTTTGAGCGTTGCGGCCCGCAGCGTGAGCAGCCGCGCCGCGTCCAGCTCGGTGGCCATGTCGGCGAGCATGAACTGGATGGCCTGGTGCTGCGCGATGGGCACGTCGAAGGTCTTGCGGACCTTGGCGTACTCCCGCGCCTCCTCGTAGGCCGCCACCCCGATGCCGATGGCCTGGGCGGCGATGCCGATGCGGCCGCCGTCCAGCGTGCTCATGGCGATCTTGAACCCCTCGCCCTCCTGGCCGAGCCGGTTCTCCACGGGAACTTCCATGTTCTCGAAGAAGATGGTGCAGGACGGGCTGGCGCAGATGCCCAGCTTCTCGTCGGTCTTCTGGCGCAGGAAGCCCGGCGTCCTGGTGTCGACGACGAAGGCGGTGATGCCCTTGGTTCCCTTGCTCAGGTCCGTCATGGTGAAGAGCACCATCGCGTCGGCGACCGGACCGTTGGTGATCCAGTTCTTCGTGCCGTTGACGACGTATTTGTCGCCTCGTCTCACGGCCGTGGTGCGTTGCTCGGCGGCGTCGCTGCCCGCCTGCGGCTCGGTCAGACCGAAGCACCCCAGCTTCTCGCCGCTGGCGAACGGCTTGAGCCACCTCTCTTTTTGACCGTCGGTGCCGTACTTGAGCACCGGATCGCAGTAGAGCGAGTTGTTGACGCTGAGCGTTACGCCCACCGAAGCGTCGCCCCGCGAGATCTCCTCTATGGCCAAGGCGTAGGACACGTTGTCCATGCCCGCGCCGCCCCACTCCGCGGGGACCGCCACGCCGGAGAGGCCCAGCTCGAACGCCTTCTTCACCGCCTCGGCAGGGTATTTATGCTCGCGATCCCAGCGCTTTCCGTTGGGCCGCAGCTCGCGGTCGGCGAACTCGCGACACGTGTCGCGGAGCAGCCTCTGCTCTTCGGTGAACTCGACTTCCATCGGGTGCCGGTCTTTCGAGGCTGTTGAAGAACGGATGAAAGATGCTACACGCCCCGCTCGGGCGGAGCAAATGCGCTCCGTCACACCGCGGGGCGGCTTTCAGCCCTTGTCCGCGTACTTCGACGGATCCTTCACGAAATCAGGCTTGCAGTCCGGGCAGCAGAACGCGTAGACGCGGCCGTTGTAGGTGGCGAAGTCCGTGTCCGGTCCCACCTGGAAAACATCCCCCGAAACCGCGCACTTGGCCCACGTCCCCTGCGCGGGCTGCTTCTCGAAGCTCTTGGGGGCGTCCTTGTGCTCGGTCTTGGCGTGCCCGGCGTGATCGTCGTGCTTCGCGTCTTTCGGGGCGTCGTGGGCGAAGGCGGGGGCGGAGGCGAGGGCCAAGGCGAGGACGAGGTTTTTCATGGTGGATCGTTCTACCGCTAACCTGCCGCCTGGGCCAACAGATTGCGGGCGATCACCATCCGCTGGATCTGCGAGGTGCCTTCGTAGATCTGCAGCAGCTTGGCGTCGCGCATCAGCTTCTCCACCGGGTACTCCTTGGTGTAGCCGTACCCGCCGAAGATTTGGACTGCGTCGGTGGCCACCTGCATGGCGGAGTCGGCTCCGAAGGCCTTGGCGTACGAGGACTCGATGGCGTCGAGCTTGCCCTGGCCGATGCTCCACGCCGCCTTGTGCATGAGCAGCCGCGTGGCCTCGTACTTCATCGCCATCTCGGCGAGCATGAACTGGATGGCCTGGAACTGCGCGATGGGCTGCCCGAAAGCCTTCCGCTCCAGCGCGTAGCGGCGGCATTCGTCGAGGGCGCGGCGCATGATCCCGCACGCGCCGGCGGCGATCCACGGGCGGCTGCGGTCGAAGGTCTTCATCGCCACCTTGAAGCCCTGGCCCTCCTCGCCGATCAGGTTGTCCCGGGTGAGCTTCACCTCCTCGAAGAGCACGTCGGAGGTGTCGCTGGCGCGCTGTCCCAGCTTGTCCTCCTTCTTGCCCACCGAGACGCCCGGTGCGTCGCGCGGCACGACGAAGCAGGTGATCCCCTTGTGGCGATCGCGCGGCTCGCCGAGGCGGCCGAAGACGGTGTACCAACTGGCGTAGCGTGCATTGGTGATCCAGCGCTTCTGGCCCGTCATCACGTACTCGTCGCCGACCTTGCGCACGGTCGTTCGCATGCCTGCCACGTCGGAGCCCGCGTCAGGCTCGCTGCAGGCGTAGGCGGCGAAGATGGGCGCCTCCACCAGCTGGGTGAGCCACTTCTTCTTCTGCTCGGCGGTGCCGGCCAGCATGATGGGCATGGCGGCCAGGTTGTTGCCCAGCATGGTGGTGCCGATGCCGGCGCAGCCGTAGTTGATCTCCTCGCCCATCAGCACGTGGTCGAGCGTGGAGAGGCCGAGGCCCCCCACCTCCTCGGGGATCTCGGCGTTCATGATCCCGAGCTCCCAGGCCTGCTCGCAGATCTCCTTGGGGAAGGTGCCGTGCTCGTCCAGCTTCTGGGCGACGGGGATGATCTTCTCGCGGGTGAACTTCCGCGCCGTCTCCACCAGCCGCTGCTGCTCGTCGGTGAGGCTGAAGTCCATGGGCTATTTTCCTGTGAACCGGGGCGGCCGCTTCTCCACGAAGGCGCGCATGCCCTCGCGGCGGTCGTCGGTGTCGAAGAGGAGCGCGAACGACTCGGCCTCCTGGCGGTTGGCGGCGCGCAGCGGCATGTCGTAGCCGCGCTCCACCAGCCGCTTGGCGCGCGCCACCGCCAGCGGGCCCTTCTGCGCGATCTTCAGCGCCATCGCCTTGCAGTGGTCGAGCAGCTTCTCGCGCGGCAGCACCGCGTTGGCGAGGCCGATCTCCACCGCGCGATTCGCGTCCACGTGGTCGCCGGTAAAGATCATCTCCTTGGCGCGCAGCTTGCCGACCAGGCGCACCAGCCGCTGCGTTCCCCCGAAGCCCGGCGTCACGCCCAGGCTCACCTCGGGCAGGCCCAGGCGCGCGTTCTCGCTGATGAAGATCATGTCGCACGCCACCGCCAGCTCCAGGCCGCCGCCCAGCGCGTAGCCGTTCACGGCGGCGATGGTGGCGGCGGGGATGTCCTCCAGGAGCGCGGTGACCACGTGGCCCAGCTCGCTGAACTCGCGCGCCTGCCAGGGACCCATGGGCGCCATCTCGGAGATGTCGGCGCCCGCCACGAAGGCGCGGTCGCCCGCGCCGGTGAGGATGAGCGCGCGCGCGTCGGCGCATTCGCGCACCGCCTGGGTCAGCTCGCGCAGCGTCCGGGAGTTGAGCGCGTTCAGCGACTTGGGGCGGTTCACCGTGATGGTGGCCACCAGGCCGTCGCGCTCGAGCAGGATGTTCTCGTAGTTGGACATGGTCAGTACCGGTAGAAACCGCGCTTCGTCTTGCGGCCCAGCCAGCCCGCGTCGACATATTGCCGCAGCAGCGGCGCGGGCCGGTACTTGTCGTCGCCCAGGCCCTCGTGCAGGACCTCCGCGATGTAGAGGCAGGTGTCCAGGCCGATGAAGTCGGCCAGGGTGAGCGGCCCCATCGGCACGTTGGTGCCAAGCTTCATCGCCGTGTCGATGTCCTCGGCGGAGGCGAGGCCTTCCTGCAACGCGAAGCAGGCCTCGTTGAGCATGGGGATGAGGATGCGGTTGACGATGAACCCCGGCATGTCCCTGGACAGCACGGTGGTCTTGCCCATCCGTTCGGCCAGCGCGCGCGTGGTGGCGTAGGTGGCGTCGCTGGTCTGGGCGCCGCGGATGATCTCGATCAGCTGCATCACCGGCACCGGATTCATGAAGTGCATGCCGATGACGCGCTCCGGGTTCGGCACGCTGGCGGCCAGGCGGGTGATGGGGATGGAGGAGGTGTTGGTGGCGAGGATGGAATCCTGAGACATGACCCTGGCCAGGTCGGCGAATACCTTCTTTTTCACCGATTCGTTCTCGGTGACCGCCTCCACCGCGAACTGCGCGGAGCGCGCGTCGTCCGGCGAGCCGCCCTTGAGCCGGCCCAGGGCGGCTTGCGCATCCTCCTGCTTCAGCTTGCCTTTTCCGACGGCCCGGTCGAGCTGCGCCCGGATTCCGGCCACCCCTTTTTGCACCAGCTCCGGGCTCACGTCGAGCAGCACCACCTCGATGCCGCTCTGGGCGGCCACCTGGGCGATTCCGGCGCCCATCTGGCCCGCGCCCACCACCGCCAGCGTCTTCACGTCCACTGTCCGACTCCTGCTCCAATGAAATGGCTGCGCCCCACGGAAGGGGGTGCGGACATAGCCAGCTTAGGAGTCGGAGTCAAATGCGGTAACGTCAGAGCGTGGAGCAGCGTGTCTGCCAGGGGATCGTCGACGACGCAGCCGCCATCTGCGGCGCGCTGATCGCCGAATTGCGGCTGCGGGACGACCTGGTGCGCGACCAACCCGGCAAGGCGGAGGCGCTGGTGCAGGCCGCGGTCGGAGGCGCGCTGGCCACACCAAAGGCGCGCCGCGACCAGACCGCGCGCAAGCTGGAGGACCTGGTCGTCGCCGGCAAGCTGCCCGACGGGCCCGGAGTCGAACGCAACGTCCACCTCGCACGCTGCCCTCCCGAGGTGGCGCACTCGCTGGATCTGGACGGCCTGGCCCCGGCTGATCTTTGGTGGGCGGACGTCCCCCTGACCGTGGAGAGCGAGTCCGCGGGGATCCTCCGGCTCGTCCTCGACGGCGAGCCACGGCGATCGCTGCTGCGCGCGCTGCGCGGCGTGGGGCACGAGGCATCGCTGCAGCTCAACCAGGAGCGCGGCAGGCAGCGCGCGGTGGCCGAGCTGGCGCGCGCGCGGGAGAACCTGGCGGCGTTGGCGGCGGCAGCGGCCCGCCTGCGGCGCGAGACCGAGCGGCGCGACGTGCTTCACGCCATCGCCGACGAGCTGCGCAGGCTTGGGTTCGAGAGCGCGGTGTTCCTGGCGCAACCCGAGGGGCTGCTGCTGGCGCATCTCTCGCACAAGCGGTCCGTGATCGACGAGGCGATGAGGCTGCTCGGCGTGCGCAGGATGAGCGAGGTGCAGGCCGTCGATCCGGGGCGGTCGCCCTTGTTGGACACGCTGATGAAGTCGCCGGAACCGGTGGTGGAAGTGCAGCCCAATGCGCTGCTGCGCGCGCTGTGGGGGAAGCGCGCCACGCAGCCCGTGCGCACCAAGCTCATCGAGGTGCTCGGGCTGTCGCATCTCTTGGCGGCCCCGCTGCGGGGCGCGGCCGACCGCGCCATCGGCTTGCTGGTGACGGCGCCACAGCACGACGAGGAGCCCGATCTGGGCGTGCTGGGCTCGCTGTCCCTCCAAGCCTCCCTGGCGCTGGAGCGGTCGTTGATGCGGGAGCGGATGCGCGAGCAGGCCGCCATCATCAACGGAGCGGTGGAGGAGCGCACCCGCGTCCTGCGCGAGGCCAACGAGCGGCTGCTCGAGGCCGACCGGCGCAAGGACAACTTCCTCGCCAACGTCTCGCACGAGCTGCGCTCGCCCCTGGTGACGATGATCGGCTACACGGACTTGTTGTTGGCGGAGCGGATGGGCGCCATCAACGAGCGGCAGCGGCAGTGTCTTCAAGTCGCGCGCTCCTCGGGCAAGCGGCTGCGCCAGTTCATCGAGGAGCTGCTCGACTTCTCCCGCTTCGAGCTGACCCGCGAGTCGATGACCTTCCAGCCCTTCGATCTCACCGACGCGGTCACGCAGGCGCTGGCGGGCCTGGCGCCCCGCTTCGTGGAACGGCGCCTCAACATGCGGCAGCGCGTGTCGCGGGAGACGCCGGCGGTGCTGGGGGATCGGGATCGCATCCTCCAGGTCCTGACCAATCTCCTGACCAACGCGGAGCGGCACTGCCGCGACGGAGGGAAGATCGTCATCTCTGCCCAGCAGCGAAGGGGATTCGTGCTGGTGTCGGTGAGCGACAACGGCTCGGGGATTCCGCCGGCGCACGTGGCGAAGATCTTCGACCGGCTGTACCAGGTGGGGGACGTGAAGGACGCGCGGTCACGCGAGCAGGGGTTGGGGCTCGGGCTCAACATCGTGAAGAGTATCGTGGAGGCGCACGGGGGAGAGGTGTCGGTGGAGAGCGAGGTGGGGAAGGGATCGACGTTCTCGTTCACGCTTCCGCTGGCGGATGTGAAGGGGGCGGAGGGGGCGGTGAGGTAAGGGCGAGCCGCCGGAGCATCAGGAGTGCCCCGCGCCCGCCCTGGCCTGCCCAGGGCTAAACGCCTCCGGTGAAGTCGGTGACGATGCCGCCCCTGAAGCTCTTGGGGTCCAGCCCTTCGCTGCGGCGCGGCGTCCCCCCTGGCCAGACGTTCTCCCAGCCGTCGAAGGTCGGCGGCCACTCGTTCGCGCGCAGAATACGCCCAACGGTGTCATCACCAAGCCGCTCGAAGAACCAGTAGTCGTCCGAGGTATCGCAGCCGACGTGCCAGTGCTGCCTGCAGCGACGTCCGCCAGACTGTCCGGCAACGCGCGCTTGATGACGTCTTCGTCCCCGTAGACCCAGTAGCCGAATTCGTCATGTGGCGTCTGCTCGCGGACCCACCTCCAGACCTCGCAGGGGATGTCGTTCGCCTTCCGGGTCTGGTCTGCGCTCACGACGACCGGACCTGCGCCGCCAGCATCAGGCGCGCGCTCACAGCCAGAGCGTCGGCGCGGTTGTTCTCGACGTCCGCCCCGTGGCCGCGCACCCACCGCCACTCGACCACGTGAACCTCACGAAGCTCCAGCAGCCGCCGCCAGAGGTCCTCGTTCTGCACCGGCTTCTTCTCCGCGGTCCGCCACCCATTGCGCTGCCACTTCTCCACCCACTGCTTGTCGAACGCGTTGTGGACATACTGCGAGTCGGTCCACAACTCGACCCGGCAGGGCTGGTTCAACGCCTCCAGACCCCGTATGGCGGCGAGCAGCTCCATGCGGTTGTTCGTGGTGTCGGGCTCCGCTCCCGACAGTTCCTTCCGCGCACCGCGGTGGTCCGCAAGGAGCACGACTCCCCAGCCTCCGACTCCAGGATTCGGCGAGCAGGCGCCGTCGCAGTAGATGCGGACCTTCTGCATCAAGCCAGCGTAGCAGGTGCGCCCGGGTTGAGCCGCGTTTGAGGCTGCGTTTGGTGCGCTCATGCCGCGGGGCGGAGTCCTCGTTCGGTCGATCCGATCGCGATGCTGAGGAGCCATCCCTCGGGCGGCACCGTCAGGGATGGATGGGTGTCGCGCCAGGCTGTGGAGCAATAGGGATCCACGACGTGCTGCTCGACGCCGGCCGCGCAGAGCTTGTGCACGCGCCAGTTCTCGAGGACGTAGCGGACGGCGTTGGCGGCTTCACGGGGCGA
>DASRTX010000562.1:0-10384 GCA_035655715.1 Myxococcales bacterium
CTGGAAGGAGCCCCGGTCCTGGTGCTGCAGGGCGCTAGCGGAAATGCCACCTGGGACCGCGATCAGGACGTGGCGGCCGCGGTGATCGGCGAAGTGGAAGGTCTGCTGCGAAAGGCGCAGCCCGAACGGCACTTCCAGCTCTGGTGCCAGGCGCGCCTGGTGGCGTTGCCCGCGCCGCAGGCCTCGCCCGCGGTTCCCTGGCCGCTGCGCCGCGCCTTCGGCAACGCGGTGGTGCTGCTGCGCGAGTCCGCAGCCATCGAGACGCGCCTGCGCATCGGCCCCTTGACGCTGGTCGGCATCCCCGGCGAGCCGGTGGGGGAATTGGGGCTCCGCATGCGTCCCGACGTGCTGGTCGGCCTCTCCGACGGCTACGTCGGGTACATCGAGACGCCTGAGCATTGGGACGCCGGAGCCGGAGAAGCTGTGCGGACCTGGTTCGGACCGGGCCTGGCGCAGGCGCTTGGGCTATGGTCCGGCCCGCCATGATTCTTGAAGTCGCCGAGGAGGTGGCCTCCGCGCTGCGCGAGCGAAGGCCGGTGGTGGCGTTGGAGACCAGCGTGGTGGCGCAGGGGTTGCCGCCGCCCGCGAACCTGGAAGCGGCGCGCAGGTGCGCGGCGGCCGTCCGCGCGGAGAAGGTGGTTCCGGCGGCCATCGCGATCATCGAGGGACGCATCGTGGTGGGAGCCGGCGACGGTCAGCTGGCGCGGCTCGCCGATCCGTCGGTCCGCGCGGCAAAGGCGGGCTCGCGCGATCTCGGGACCCTCTGCTCGCAGAAACGGGACGCCGGCACCACCGTCAGCGCGACTTGCGCGGTGGCCGAGCGCGTGGGCATCCGCGTCTTCGCCACCGGCGGCATCGGCGGAGTCCACCGCCGCCTCGATCCGCTGGAGCCGCCCGACGTATCCAGCGACCTGCACGAGATCGCGCGCCGGCGCGTCTGCGTGGTCTGCGCCGGCCCCAAGATCATCCTCGACCTGGCAGCGACCTCGGAGATGCTGGAGTCGCTGTGCATTCCGGTCTGGGGGTACCGGACCTCGGAGCTGCCGGCGTTCTTCACCGATTCCAGCGGCATCCACCTCGAGCACCGGTATGAGGATCCCGCCGCGATTGCGCTGGCGCTCGAAGTGCACTGGGACGTTCTGGGATCGCCGTCGGGGGTGGTGGTGGGCGTTCCGCCGCCCTCGCCGCTGCCGCGCGCGGAGATAGAAGCGGCGCTGGCGGTGGCGCTGCGTGAGGCGTTTGCCCGCAAGCTGCCTGGAAAGGAAGTCACCCCGTTCCTCCTCTCCGCCCTTTCCCAGGCCACCTCGGGCCGAACCCAATCCGCCAACCTGGATCTCCTCGAAAACAACGCCCGCATCGCCGCCCGAATCTCCCGCTCCCTCAGCTAGCGACACGCCAGATGCTTGCGCTCATGCGGCGGAGGCGCGGGTGAGGCGGTCGCGGATCGCGTCCCAGGCAGGATCGGAGGGAACGTCCTCGATGACGATGGCCGTGCAGCCCGCGTCTTCCAGATCGCGCAGCGCCGCATAGAGACCGCGCGCGTAGCCCTGCGGGTCGTCGGGCAGGCGCGCCGCCTGCGCTCCGTCGGGCGCAGGCGAATCGCCGCGCAAGAGGACGCCGGCGCGTCCCGCCAGCCGAGCCGTGACGGCGCCGAGCGACTCGCGCGCCGCCAGCCGCACGACGCCGGCCGGAGCGTAATGCCGGCGATGCTGGCCGGGCGACTGCGCGATGGGTCCCCGAGGCGCGATCAGCAGGGGCCCGATCAGCTCCTCGATCTCCTGCCGCGGCACCGCGCCGGCGCGCAGCAGCCGCGGCGGCCCGTCCAGCGCCACCACGGTGGACTCGATCCCATAACTACAGCGGCCCCCGTCCAGCACCGCATCGATGCGGCCGTTGAGATCGCGCAGCACGTGCGCCGCGCTGGTGGGCGAGACGTGCTCCGCCCGATTCGCGCTGGGAGCGGCCAGCGGCGCGCGGACGCGCTCGAGCAGCGCCCGCGCTGCCGGGTGCGAGGGAGCGCGCACGCCCACCGTCTCGCCACCGGCCGTGCACTCGTCGGGCACCAGAGCCGTGCGCGGCAGCACCAGCGTGAGCGGCCCCGGCCAGAAGCGGGCCGCAAGCTGTCGCGCCTCCAGCGGCCAGCGCGCCACCAGCGGCCGCGCCTCGTCGTCGCCCAGCACGTGGACGATGAGCGGGTTGGTGAGAGGCCTGCCCTTGGCGGCGTAGATCCCGCGCACCGCCAGGGGCTCCAGGGCCAGCGCTCCGAGGCCGTATACGGTCTCGGTGGGGAAGGCGACCAACCCTCCCCGGCGCAGCAAGGCCGAGGCTTCGTCGAGATCCGGATCGGAGCGTGCGCTGAGGAGCCGTGTCTCCACGGCGTCAGGGAACGCGTTCCAGTGCCGCCTTGTGGATTCCGTCGCCGACCAGCTTCGGGATGGCAGAGCTCCAGGATTGCTTGAGCTCGGCCACCTTTGCCTGCAGCACTCCTTCGATGGAGAGCGTCTCGCCTGCCACCTCGCCGATCTCTTCCAGCGGCGCGCCCGCCGCCTTGCACGCCGCCTGCACCTGCCCGCGGTCCGCGGCAGCGTAGGAGACGACGATGCGGGAGGCGTCCTCGCCGAAGATCAGCGCATCGTGGCGCAGCGTCGAGGAGAGCGCCACGCGGCAGCCCAGCTCCTTGCCGAAGCAGAGCTCTGCCAGGGCCACCGCGAGCCCGCCGTCGGAGCAGTCGTGCGCCGCGCGCAGGAAGCCCTTCTGCACGCACTCGCGCACTGCCTTCTGCGACGCGCGCTCTTTGGCGTAGTCGAGCGGGGGCGGAACGCCGCGGGCCAGGCCGTGCACCGCTTTGAGGTATTCGCTGCCGCCCAGGTGCCCGTTGCCGAGGCCGCCGATCACCGCCACCCGGTCTCCCGCGGCGAGGAAGTTGCTGCCGGCGTTGCGCGCGCAGTCCTCCATCAGCCCCACCATGCCGATCATCGGCGTGGGGTAGATGGCCTTGCCCTCGGTCTCGTTGTAGAGCGAGACGTTGCCGGAGACCACCGGAGTGCCCAGCGCCGTGCAGGCGTCGGCGATGCCCAGGCAGGCCTGCTCGAACTGCCACATGATCTCCGGCCGCTGGGGGTTGCCGAAGTTGAGGCAGTCCGTCACGGCCAGCGGCTCGCCACCTACGCAGCTCACGTTGCGGGCCGTCTCCGCCACCGCGTGGGCGGCGCCGAGCCGCGGGTCCAGCTGGCACCAGCGCGAGTTGCAGCCCACCGAGAGCGCCACGCCGCCGCTCCGCTGGCCGGTGAAGCGGATGACGGCCGCATCGCCCTGGCCGGGCCGCACTGCGGTGCCGATGCGGACCATGTGGTCGTACTGTCTGTAGACCCACTCCTTCGAGGCGACGGTGGGCGAGGCCAATACCTTCTTGAGGGCGGCGGCGAGGTCCTTGGGCTGAGGCACCTCCGGCAACTTCTGCAACTCGTCCTGCCAGGCGGGCCGCTGGCGGGGCCGGTCGTACAGCGGTGCATCGTCGGTGAGCGGCGTGATGGGCACCTCGGCCACCGTCTGGCTGCCGCTCTTCAACACCAGCTTGCCGGTGTCGGTGACGCGGCCCACCAGCGCGTGGGCGAGGTCCCACTTGTCGCAGATGTCGAAGACCTCCTTCTCGCGTCCCTTCTTCGCCACCAGCAGCATGCGCTCCTGCGACTCCGAGAGCATCACCTCGTAGGGCGTCATCCCGGTCTCGCGCCGGGGCACCTTGTCCACGTCCAGTTCCAGGCCGCTGCCCGCGCGCGAGGCCATCTCCACGCTGCTGGAGGTGAGGCCGGCGGCGCCCATGTCCTGGATGCCCACCAGGCAGTCCGTCTTGAACAACTCCAAACATGCCTCGAGCAGGAGCTTCTCCATGAAGGGGTCGCCGACCTGCACGGTGGGCCGCTTGCTCTCGCTCTCCTCGTCGAACTCGGCGCTGGCCATGGTGGCGCCGTGGATGCCGTCGCGGCCGGTGCGCGCGCCGATGTAGATGACCGGGTTGCCCACGCCGCTGGCGGTGCCGCGGAAGATGCGGTCCGACTTGAGCACGCCCAGAGTGAAGGCGTTGACCAGGCAGTTGCCGTCGAAGGACGCGTCGAAGGCCACCTCGCCGGCCACGGTGGGCACGCCGATGCAGTTGCCATAGCCGGCGATGCCCGCCACCACGCCCTCCAGCAGGCGCGCCGTCTTCGGATGGGAGGGATCGCCGAAGCGCAGCGCGTTCATCGAGGCGATGGGGCGCGCGCCCATGGTAAAGACGTCGCGCAGGATCCCGCCCACGCCGGTGGCCGCGCCCTGGTACGGCTCGATGTAGCTGGGGTGGTTGTGGCTCTCCATCTTGAAGGCGACGGCCAGCCCTTCGCCCACGTCCACCACGCCCGCGTTCTCGCCCGGTCCCTGCAGCACCCGCGGGCCCTTCGTGGGCAGGTTGCGGAGGAAGCGGCGGCTGGACTTGTACGAGCAGTGCTCGCTCCACATCGCCGAGAAGATCCCCAACTCGACCAGGTTAGGGTCGCGTCCCAACGCGGCCCGGATGCGCGCATACTCGTCCTGCGAGAGGCCGTGCGCCGCCACGATCTCCGGAGTGATGGCCGCCATAGGGCCGCGCACCATAGCAGACCGCGCGGGGGGCGGCGCGAGACGCCGGGAGCACGCGCCACTTGCAAATCTCCGCGGGCGGAGGTCCCATGAGGGTGCGTGGAGCAAGACGACCTGCGGCCTTCCGGGCAGCGTCTCGAAGAGGCGGAGCGCAGGCAGCGCCTGCTCTCGGAGATCTCGCGCGTGCTGCTCGACTACGTCGGGCCCGACGAGATCGAGCCTTTGCGCCGCATCGTCGCCAAGGTCACCGCCGCCATGGGCAACGACTGGTGCGCCTTCTCGTTGGTGCAGGCGGACGGAACGCTGAAAAACGTGGCCACGTACCATCCCGACCCGCGGCAGCGCGCGCTGGAGCAGAAGCTCAACGCCCTGGTGCCGCCCTCGCCTTGGGACAAGGACCCAGCGGAGCGCAATGCGCTGATCCAGCGCCGCACCATCGTCACCGAGAACATCACCGACGAGATGCTGCGCGCCGCCATGCCCTCCGAGGAGGCCTTCCTGGCCGTCAAGGAGGTGGGGCTCACCTCCGCAGTGGTGGCGCCCATGTTCGACGGTCCCGATCCCATGGGCACGCTCTTGCTCGCCACCACCAACGCGCAGGGCCGCCGCTACAGCCAGGACGACGCCGACTTCGCCTTCTCGCTGGCCGGGCGCGCCGCGCTCGCCGTGCGCAACGCGCGGCTGGTGCGCGAGTTGGCCCGGGAGCGCGACCGATCGGAGCTGGAGCGCGCAGAGGCGGACCGGCGCCTGGCGGAGATGCGCGCCGTCTTCGACGCCGATCCCAACGGCATCGCGCTCTTCGACGCGGAGGGCGTGCTGCGGATGGCGTCCCGAAAGATCGAGGAGATCTTCGGCATCCCGCTGCGCTCGATGTACGGCACGAGCTACCAGGAGATCTACAGCCAGAAGCTGCAGGCGGCCGTCACGCGCGACCGCGAGGCGATGATGGAGCGGGTGCGGGCCATCTTCGCCGATCGCGAGTCTCCCTCGGTGGACGAGATCGAGCTGGAGCAGCCGCGGCACCGCTGGCTGACGCGCACCAGCGTGCCGGTGCAGGGGCCCCGCGGCGACTACCTGGGCCGGCTGGTGGTCTACATCGACGTCACCGAGCATCGCGAGCTGGACCAGCAGCGGTCCGACTTCCTCACCATGGCCGCGCACGAGCTGCGCACGCCCCTCACCCCGCTCTCCATGTATCTGCAGAACATCCAGCGCCGCGTCTCCCGCGGCGACCCCATCGAGCCGGACCATCTCTCCAAGGCGCGCCGCCAGGTAGAGCGGCTCAGCCGGCTGGTGGAGGACCTGCTCGACATCTCGCGGCTGGAGTCGCGCCGGCTGCAGCTCGCCTCGGAGGAGGTGGATCTCTGCGACCTGGCCCAACAAGTGGCTGCCGACTTCCGCGTCCCGGGGCAGCGCCACCAGCTCACCGTCCATTGCGGCGCGCCGCCGGCGGTGGTGCGCGGCGACCGCGAGCGGCTCGAGCAGGTGCTGGTCAACCTGATCCAGAACGCCATCAAGTACACGCCGCTGGGTGGCCCCATCGTGGTGCGGGTGGAGCGCGTGGGCAGCGAAGGCCGCGTCTCCGTCAGCGACCCGGGCATCGGCGTCCCCAAGGAAGAGCAGCCGCGCCTCTTCCAGCGCTTCTTCCGCGCCGCCAACGCCACCACGCGCAACTACGGCGGGCTGGGCATCGGGCTCTACGTCTCCAACGAGATCGTGAAACAGCACGGCGGCCGGTTCGAGGTGGAGAGCGAATCCGACGCGGGCTCCACCTTCACCTTCTATGTGCCCCTGGCGGAGACGACCAGCAAGGCGACCTCGGACACGCCGCGGGCGCGCGTGCTGCTGGTGGACGACGATCCGGAGATCCTCGAGGCCACCGGTCAGGTGCTGCGCGAGTGGGGCTACGTGGTGGACGAAGCCCGGGACGGCCGGACGGCCCTGTTGCTCGCCCGGTCGGCGCCGCACGATCTCCTGATGGTCGATCTGATGATGCCGGTGATGGACGGCTGGACGCTGATCCAGCGTCTGCGCGACGAGCAGCTGGCGGCCGGGGTGCCGGTGCTGGTCTTCTCCGCCGACCGCGACGCGCGCGAGAAGGCGAGGCGGATGGACGCGGACGCGGCGCTGCGCAAGCCCTTCGAGCTGGAGGAGTTGCAGGACGTGATGGAGCGGCTGCTCTCGCGCCCCCCCGCGGCCTGTTAGAAAGCGCTCATGGCCAGGCGGGTGAAGAAGATCGGGCGGGCGCGCGCCCGGCCGGCGCTCGCCATCCTCTCGCGCAAGAAGACGCTCTATTCGACGCGGCGGCTGCTGGAGGCGGCGAAGGCCCGCGGGTTGCGCACTCGCGTCCTCGACGTGCTGCGCTGCAACCTGACCCTCGAGCAGGACAACCCGCGCCTCTACCACAAGGGCAAGGAAGTGCGCGGCATCGGCGTGGCGCTGCCCCGCATCGGCGCCTCGGTGACGCAGGTGGGCCTGTCGGTGGTGCGCCAGCTGGAGGCGATGGGCGTGCCGGTGGTCAACGGCGCCGCCGCCATCGCGCGCAGCCGCGACAAGCTGGCGGCGCTGCAGCAGCTGGCCGCGGCGCACGTGCCCATTCCCCGCACGGTACTGGCGCGCGCCGGTGGAGAGGTGCGCGAGCTGGTTGCGCAGGTCGGCGGGCTGCCCGCCATCCTCAAGCTGCTCCAGGGCACGCAGGGCGTCGGCGTGATGATCGCCCACAGCGAGGCGGAGGTGGAGAGCATCGTCGGCACGCTGCGGGATCTGGGACAGGAGCTCTTGCTCCAGGAATTCGTGGCCGAGTCGCGCGGGCGCGACATCCGCGCGCTGGTGGTCGGAGACCGCGTGGTGGGCGCCATGCGCCGGGAGGCCCGACGCGGCGAGTTCCGCAGCAACCTGCACAGGGGCGGATTCGGCACCCCGCTCGAGCTGCCGCGCGAATACGCGGAGGCGGCGGTGCGCGCCGCGCGGGTCGTGGGCCTATCGGTCGCCGGGGTGGATCTGCTCGAGGGGCGCGATGGCCCCAAGGTGCTCGAGCTCAATTCCAGCCCCGGTTTCGAGGGGTTGGAGCGTGCCACCGGGCTGGACATCGCCGGCGAGATCGTCGGCTTCGCGGCGGTCCTCGCCGAGGGGACTCGCCGGGCGATGGCCCTCTGACCTAGCCTCGGATCGAGCTTCTTCGTCCTGCGTCGGAGCCTGCATGAGGGGCGTGGGTCCCGCGCGGCACCTGCTTGGCAAGGCGGTGCGCACATGGCTGCGCGGGTGTCTCTTCGACCCCGGGGTGCAGGACGGCCGCCGCATCGCGGCACGGGTGCGCCAGACCTTCGTGTTCGAAATCCGCTAGCTTGCGCAGGCGAGCGAGCAGGCGCGCGCAGCCGCTCTCAAAACATCCTTGCTCCGCGCCGCGTCCCCGGTTCAGGATGAACTACATGGCGATCCGACCCGGCCCGGGCGACGTCTTCCAGCGCCTCCACCCCTTCCGCCGCGATCATCCAGCCGCGCTGGAGGTGGTGCTCTACCACGACGTGCTCTGCTCCTGGTGCTACGTCGCCGACGCGCGCCTCGACTACCTGCGCGACGAGTACGGGGCAATGCTGCGCTGGACCCTGCGGCCCTACCCGCTGCGGCCCGAGAACCAGATCCCCGACAAGAAGCAGCGCGCGGTGCTGGCGCGCCACTTCCGCCGCGTGGCGCGGGAACAGGAAGGGAAGGGCATCAAGGCGGATCTGTGGACGGGACAGGATCCCCCGGCCAGTTCGGTGCCTCCCTTGGTCGCGCTGGAGGCCGCGCTCGCCCAGGGCCGCGAGCCGCAGCGCGCGCTGCTCAAGGCCATGCGCAAGGCAGCGTTCATCGACGGCATCAACGTGGCCCGCCGCGACGTGCAGCTGGAACTGGTCTCGCAGGTGGGGCTCGACGTCGGCCGGTTCCTCGAACGGCTCGACGATCCGTCGCTGGAGCACGACGTCAACGACTCCGTCGAAGAAGCCGAGGGGCTGGGCATCAAGGGCGTTCCGGCGCTGGTCATCGGCAGCGAGTGGCTGATGCAGGGTTGCCGCGACCTCTACGAATACCGCCAGGTGATCGACAAGTACCTGAACGAACGGGTCGCCCCTTCCCAAACCCGCCTGATGCATTAGCCGCAACCCGCGGCGGCGCTTCAGGACTATGCTCGCCGCCCCATGGCACCCGTCCTTGCGTCGCTGATCATCGTCGTCGGGCTCTCCATCTTTGCCTGGATCATTTCCTATCGCGTGCGGCCGCTGCTCTTCGCTCGCAAGGACGTGCGCTGGGACGACCCCGGGACGCGCACCGAGAAGCTGCTCCTCTACGGCTTCGGGCAGAAGCGCATGCCGGGCAAGCCGGAACGGCCGGCGGGTGCGGCGCACGTCTGGATCTTCGTCGCCTTCCTGGTGGCGCAGCTCGGCACGCTCACCAGCTTCGGCCTCGCCTACGATCCCCGCTTCCACCTGCCCTTTCTCGCCCACGAGGCGCCGCTCGGGCAGGTCTATCTCTTCGTCAAGGACCTGATCGACATCCTGGGCACCGCCGGGTGCGCCGTCTTCCTCTACTTCCGCCTGGTGCAGAAGAAGGAGCGGATGACGCTCTCCTGGGAGGGCGTCTTCATCCTCTGCATGATCGTGGGCGTCCTCTGGAGCGACGTGCTGATCGACGCCGCCCTGCTGGCCCGCAGCGCCGGCGAGGTGCCCTGGTACCTGCCCGTCTCGGGCAAGGTGGCGCAGTGGTTCCTCTACGGGATGACGCCTCTGGCCGCCAACAAGGTGATGACGGTGGGCGTTCTGCTGCACATCGCCATCGTGATGGCCTTCCTCAACTTCCTGCCGCTGGGGAAGCACTTCCACATCATCACCGGCCTGCCCACCGTCTTCTTCCAGCGCCTCTCGCCGCAGGGCCAGCTCTCCAAGCTCGATCTGGAGAACAGCGAGAAGTTCGGCGTGGCGCGGCTCACCGATCTCTCCTGGAAGGAGATCCTCGACACCTACTCCTGCACCGAGTGCGGCCGCTGCCAGACCTACTGCCCCACCTATGACACCGGCAAGCCGCTCACGCACAAGGAGGTGAACCGCGCCATCCGCCACCACGCCCAGCAGATGGCAGAGTCGATGCCGCTTCCGCTGCGCCAGCTCCTCAAGGGCATGAACCGCATCCCGCCTGTCGCGGGCGGTGGGCACGCGAACGGCCACGGCGAGGCGCACACCGATCCCAAAACCGGTTCGGAGGGCGCCTTCGCCAGCGGGCTGCAGCTCCCCGCCGAGATGGTGGAGAAGCTGCCGCCGCTGGTGGGCGAGGGCGGCGTGCTGCCCGACGAGACCATCTGGGCGTGCACGACGTGTGGCTGGTGCGAGCAGGCCTGCCCCGTCTTCATCGAGCAGCTCCCGCGCATCGTCGACATGCGCCGCAATCTGGTGCTGATGGAGAGCCGCTTCCCCGACGAGGCGGCGCGCGTCTTCAAGGGCATGGAGACGCAGGGCAACCCCTGGGGCATGGGCTCGAACCGCCGCGCCGAGTGGTGCGCGGATCTGGACCTGCCGGTGGCGGCGGCGATGGAACCCGAGGCGCTCAAGAACGTGGAGTACCTCTTCTTCGTGGGCTGCGCGGGCAGCTTCGACGACCGGCAGAAGAAGGTCTCGCGCGCTCTGGTGAAGATCCTCCGCAGCGCCGGCGTTTCCTTCTGCATCCTCGGCGAGGAGGAGACGTGCAACGGCGACTCGGCGCGCCGGCTGGGCAACGAGTACCTCTTCCAGGCGCTGGC
>DASRTX010000563.1:0-5817 GCA_035655715.1 Myxococcales bacterium
TCGCGGCGGCGGGCCTGGACGTCGGGGTCAACATCGCGCCGGTCATCCCCGGTCTGTCCGACGCGGACATCCCGGCCATCCTCGAGCGCGCGCACGCGGCGGGAGCGCGCCACGCCGGGTTCGTCTTCCTGCGCCTGCCCGGATCGGTGAAGCAGGTGTTCGAAGCGCGGCTGCGCGAGTCGCTCCCGCTGCGCGCCGATCGCGTGCTCGGCCGGGTGCGGGAAGCGCGCGGAGGCAAGCTGTACGACTCCCGCTTCGGCGTCCGCGGCCGCGGCGAGGGCGAGTACGCCGCGGCGGCGCGCACGCTGTTCGAGAGCACGGTGCGCAGGCTGGGGCTGAACCAGGGCTTCCAGGAGGAGGAGGAGACGGACTCCTTCCAGCGGCCCGGACGAGGGCGACAGCTGCCGCTTTTGTAGGAACTCCGCGCACTTTCCCGCACGGTGAGGAATTTGCTGCTCTCCGTCGCAGCCCCGTAGATTCGCGGGAATGGCTCGGCGGATCCCATCGATCGCGCTCGCGATCGCGACGATCGCGTGCGCCTGCGATCGGGCGCGCGGAACGAACGCGGCGAGCGTCGGCGCGGCGGCCGCGGGCGAGCAGGCGGTGGTCACGGCGAAGAACGGAAAGGTGGAGCTGTTGCGCGGCGCCGACGGCAGCGTGTCGGAAGCGAAGGTCGGCGACAAGCTCTCCGCCCGCGACGCGCTGCGCACCGAAGTGGGCGAAGCCGACGTGGCCGTCGATGGCGTCCACCTCCGCGTCCACGAAGCGAGCCAGCTCACGCTCAAGGAAGTGGACCCGCGGCGCATGCGCGCGAGGGTGCGCGGCAGCGTCGAGTCCGACGTCACCGAGCGGGGGAAGCTCGACGTCGAAATGGAGAGCAGCGACGCGGTGGCGCACAGCGAAGGCGGCCACTTCTTCGTCACCTCCGACGGGCATGGCGTGGTGGCGGTGGCATCGGTCGCCGGCTCGGTCCACCTCTCCGGCGGCGGCAAGAGCGTGGACGTCACCAGGGGCGAAGTCAGCCGGCTGAGCAAGGCGGAGCCTTCCCCCAGCCAGCCCGCCGCGGCGCTCCGGCGCGTGTTGCTCTCGGTGCAGTGGCCCAACCACAAGGAGACCAACCGCACCGTGCTGCCCATCGTCGGTCGCGTGGAGCCCGGCTCCCGCGTCTTCGTCCAGGGCGAGCCGGTGGTGGTGGAGGCGGGCGGCACCTTCCGCACCGAGGTGCCGCTGCGGCAGGGCCGGCAGAAGATCGCCGTGGTGACCGTCGATGCCCTCGGGCGGCGCAAGCAGGTGCAGAGCATGGTCATGCGGGACGACTCGGTGCCCGACGCGAAGGTGAAGAAAAAGCTGTGGCAATGGCGCTGATCCTGCTCCTGGCCAGCGCCCTCGCCGCCCAGCCGGCGCAGTTGGTGCTCGGCAAGGACGCGGGCGCGGATCTGGATGTCAGCGCTCCTCCCGGCGCGAAGGTGACGTTCTCCAGCAGCGTGGGTACGGTGGGCGCTCCGCAGCCCCACGACGGCGGCGTGCGCGCGCGCTTCACCCCGCCGCCGCTGCGTGCCCCCACGGTCGCGCTGGTCCTGGCGGAGATCGAAGCGAACGGCGAGCGCGAGCTGCAGTGGCTTTCCATTCCCCTCTCCGGGTCCGACTTCATGGAGATCGAGACGCGGCCAGGCTCGGAGGTGCGCGCCCTGGTGGCCGGACGCACCATCGGACCTGCTTCCGCCGACAAGAACGGCGTCGTCAAGCTGCCCATGGTGGTGCCACCCGGCGTCCGGCAGGGCACGCTCCTGATCACCGACAAGCTGGGCAATTCCAGCGAGAAGCCGCTCGACCTCGATCCGCCACCCTTCTCGCGCATCCGCATGGCTTCCCGCCACCGCTCGGCGAGCTCCGCCACCCCGGCAGAGGTGGAGGTGTTCGTGGTGAAGCCGGATGGCTCGCCGGACGACGAGGCGCGCGTCGAGGTGACCAGCGCGGCGGGCGGCGACACCGAGCGGCGCGGGCGCGTCGCACCCGGCGTCTACCTCGTCGAGTACACGGCACCCGAGGGCCGCAAGGGCCCGGTCGAGCTGACCGCCAAGGCGTCGGGCCAACTCGCCACCATGGAGCTGGAGGTGCGGCCGCCGGCGCCGGGCGAGCATCGCTCGAGCTGGCGAAGCGCGCTGTCGCCGAGCCCGCCCTGGAGCATCTCGGCCGGGCTTTTCGCCGGCGGCGGAGCGACCTGGAACGGCGCGGGCGCCGGCACCTTTTTGGCGGAGGGCGCGCTGCGCCTCGGCGAGCTGCCGCTGGAGGCGACGCTGGATTTGGGCGGAAGCTTCTTCGGCACCGTCCAGCAATACGCAGCAATCCCTTCCCTGGCGGAGAAGGCAAAGGCCCATGCATGGCTGGCGCAGGTGGGCCTGCGCGCCAGCCGGCAGATCGCCGGGCGGTGGGACGCATACGCGAGTCTCGCTTTCGGGCTGCAGAATCAGATCGTCAACCGCACGTTCCCCGGCAATCTCGGCACCGCCAGCGACAGCGAGGTGGCGCCGCGGCTTGCATTCGCGCTCGGCGCGGCGACACGGCTCGGCCCCGGACGCGCGTTCGCGCAGATCCAGCTCGATGCGGTGCCGCACGGCGTGGCGAACTACGCCGGCACCACCGGCGGCCTCGCGGCGATGGTCGGATATCTGTTGACCTTGCGCTGATCTCCGGGTTGACGCGGCGCCGCGACAGGCGCATCTACCAAGGCGATGAGACGGTGCGTGCTGCTCGCCGCGGCGCTCGCCTGTGCGTCCAGCGGCCACTGGCCCCCGCGCCCGGCCAAGATCCCGCCGACCGCGAAGGAGCTGGAGATCTACGACATGACGGTCCACGGGGACCTGGAGCCCGACCGGACCGACTTCGCGGACGCGCTCTCCGCGCAGCATTTCCGCGTGACCCAGGAGTCGCGGCACGGCCACTGGGACGTGTACCTCACACGCGAGGGCGACGACCTGGTCGCCACCCTGCGCAGCGACGGCTTCTTCGTCGACGAGGCGGTGGGCAAGGACGTGGTCGACCTGGCCCACACGCTGGCAGTGTCCCAGCGGGTGAACGAGTTCATCAAGAACAGCGGCCTTCCGGTGCAGCGCAACCTCCCGGGCCGCTGAGCGGATGGTAGAGTCGCGCTCATGAACCGTCCCATCCGTGCGACGGCGCCCAACGAAGCGGCCGCGCTGCTGCACTCGTTCACCAACCACCTGCTCTATTCGCTCGCCCGGGATCAGTACTCCGCCACCACGCTGGACCGCTACATGTCGCTGGCGCTGACTGCGCGCGACCGGCTGATCGAGCGCTGGATCAGCACCCAGCAGCGCTACTACCGCAAGGACGCGCGGCGCGTGTACTACCTGAGCGCCGAGTTCCTGATGGGCCGCGCGCTGGGGAACAACCTCATCAACCTCGGCCTGTACGACGTGGCGCGCGACGCGATGAAGATGCTCAACATCGACATCGCCGACGTGCTCGAGCAGGAAGTGGACGCGGGCCTCGGCAACGGCGGCCTGGGTCGGCTGGCGGCGTGCTTCCTCGACTCCATGGCCACGCTGGACATCCCCGGCTACGGCTACGGCATCCGCTACGAGTTCGGGATGTTCGAGCAGGAGATCAAGGACGGCTGGCAGGTGGAGAAGCCCGACGAGTGGCTGCGCCTGGGCAACCCCTGGGAGATCGCCCGGCCCGAGTACGGCGTGCCGGTGCGCTTCGGCGGCCACGTCGAGGAGCACGGCGACGACCACGCCCGTTTCCGCGTGCGCTGGACGGGCGGCGAGCAGGTGGTGGGCATGCCCTACGACACGCCCATCGCCGGCTACGGCTGCAACACCGTGAACACGCTGCGGCTGTGGCGGGCGCGGTCGTCGCAGGACTTCGACCTGCAGTACTTCAACGAAGGCGACTACGAAAAGGCGGTGCTGGACAAGAACCGGTCGGAGACCATCTCCAAGGTGCTCTATCCCAGCGACGTGAAGATGTTCGGCAAGGAGCTGCGGCTGCGGCAGCAGTACTTCTTCGTGGCCTGCTCTCTGCACGACATCATCCGCCGCCACCTGGTGGCCAACGCGTCCCTGGAGAACTTCGCCGCCAAGGTGGCCATCCAGCTCAACGACACGCATCCGGCGGTGGCCATCCCCGAGCTGATGCGCATCTTCGTCGACGAGCACGCGCTCCCTTGGGAAAAGGCGTGGGAGCTGACCCAGGCCACGTTCGGATACACCAACCACACGCTGCTCTCGGAGGCGCTGGAGACGTGGTCGGTGGAGCTGTTCGGGAGGCTCCTGCCTCGCCACCTGGCCATCATCTACGAGATCAACCGCCGCTTCCTGCGCCAGGTGATGAGCCGCTTCCCCTACGACGAGGGTCGCCTCGCGCGCATGTCGCTGATCGACGAGGGCAGCGGCTCGCCGGAGAGCAAGCGCATCCGCATGGCGTACCTCGCGGTGGTGGGCTCGCACTCGGTCAACGGCGTGGCCGCCCTGCACACCGACCTCCTCAAGGCAAATCTGATGAAGGACTTCCATGAGATGTGGCCCCAGCGGTTCAACAACAAGACCAATGGAGTGACGCCGCGGCGCTGGCTCCTGGGGGCGAACCCGCTCCTGGCGGACGCCATCACCGCCCGCATCGGCGACGGCTGGATCACCCATCTGGAGGAGCTGGAGCAGCTGGTCCCGCACGCCGAGGACGCTGGCTTCCGCGCCGAGGTGGGCGCGATCAAGCAGCGCAACAAGGAGCAGCTGGCCCGCTACATGGAGGCGGAGAACCGCGTCGCCATCGACCGCGGGTCCATCTTCGACGTGCAGGTGAAGCGCCTGCACGAGTACAAGCGGCAGCTCCTCAACGTGCTGCACATCGTCGCGCTCTACCTGCGCATCAAGAAGGACGCCAGCCAGCCCATGGTGCCGCGCACCTTCATCTTCGGCGGCAAGTCGGCGCCGGCCTACGCGGCGGCGAAGCTGATCATCAAGCTGATCAACTCGGTGGCCGGGGTGATCAACGCCGACCCGCAAGTCAACGGCAGACTCCGGGTCATCTTCCTCGCCAACTATCGCGTCTCGCTGGCCGAGCGCATCTTCCCCGCCTCCGACCTCTCCGAGCAGATCTCCACCGCCGGCAAGGAGGCCAGCGGCACCGGCAACATGAAGTTCGCCCTCAACGGCGCCCTGACCATCGGCACGCTGGACGGCGCCAACGTCGAGATCCGCGAGGAGGTGGGCGCCGACAACTTCTTCCTCTTCGGGCTCACCGCGCAGGAAGTGCAGCAGATGCAGGCGCGCGGGTACCGGCCGCGCGACTACTACGAGAGCAACCCCGAGCTGAAGGCGGTGCTGGATCTGATCGCCTCCGGCTTCTTCGAGCCCGAGCATCCCGACGTCTTCCGCGGGATGGTGCAGTCGCTGCTGGAGCAGGACACGTACATGCTGCTGGCCGACTTCGAGTCGTACGCGCAGTGCCAGGAGCGCGTGAGCAAGGCCTTCCTCGACCCGGATCAGTGGGCGCGCATGGCCGTCCTCAACATCGCGAAGATGGGCAAGTTCTCCTCGGACCGGACGATCAAGCAGTACGCCGACGAGATCTGGAAGGCCGCACCGGTGCCCGGCTAGCCGATGCTGCGCAGGCTGCTGCGATTGTTTCGTGCGCGCCCGCCCAGGCCGCCGGACCCGCGCCTCGAGGCGGATCCCTGGCTGGGGCGCGTTTTCGCGCTGCTCGGAGATCGCTACCAGCTGGGCGCCGACTCGCCGGAGGGCGCGCGCGTGCTGCGCCGGACGGGGCGCCAGCGGTTCAATCCGATGCCGGTCT
>DASRTX010000564.1:0-15441 GCA_035655715.1 Myxococcales bacterium
GATCGGCGGAATGATCCAGGAGCGCACCACCAAGAGCGTGCAGAAGGTACCGGTGCTGGGCTCGCTTCCGGTCCTCGGCTGGCTCTTCCGCAACGAGACCACCAACCGCCAGAAGACCAACCTGCTCCTCTTCCTGACTCCCTACATCATCCGCGACCAGAGCGACTACCGCCGCATCTTCGAGCGGAAGATGGCCGAGCGCGCCGAGTTCGTGAAGCGCTTCTACGGGGAAGAGGGGCAGTACCAGACCGACATCGACTACGACCGCAAGCCCGGTCCACTGGCGCGGGTGCGGCGAGGCGTCTCGCAGGAACTGAACAAGATCGAGAACGGCGGCTCAGGGGGCGAAGACGAGAAGGTCATCGGGCCCGCGCGCCGTTATGCTCCCTCCGAGATGGATCGCGGCAGCCTGACACCTCCGCCGGCAGCTCCCTCTCCGGCCCCGCTTCCCGCCGAGCCCAAGCAGGAGCCCACGCCGGGGACGCAAGCGCCTCCTCCTCCGCCGCAGCAGGAACAGAGGCCGAATTCCGGGGGTTGAAGTCCGATGGACCACACGTCTTCCGCCATTGCCGAGGCGCCGCGCAAGGCCGCGCCACGACCCCTCGCCGGGCTGCTCCTGGGAGAGATCCTGCTCGCCCACGGCGCAGTCTCGCGCGAGAAGGTCGAAGAGGCGCTGCAGGCGCAGGCCGAGCGCGGCGGCCGCATCGGCGAGGTCCTGGTGTCGCTCAAGGCCTGCTCCGAGGAGCAGGTGCTCAAGGCGCTGGCGTCGCAGCTCGAGCTGCCCTACCAGATGCGCATCTCCACCGAGGAGATCTCGCCGGAGCTGATCTCCAAGGTGCCGATCAACTTCGCCAAGCAGGCGCGGCTCTTGCCGCTGCGCATGGACACCGACCACGTGGTGGTGGCGATGGCCGATCCGCTGGACACCGGCGCGGTGGACAGCGTGCGGCTGCTGCTCGGCACCTCGGTCTCCCCGCTCCTGGTGCCCACCCAGTCCATCCTCGACTGCATCAACTCGGTCTACGATCGCGCCAAGAACGAGGCCGAGCAGCTGGTCGACGACCTGGAAGCCGGCGACCTGGACACCGTCGCGCACGAGCTCGAAGAGCCGCAGGATCTTCTCGATTCGAGTGACGAGGCGCCCATCATCCGCCTGGTGAACTCGCTCCTCTTCCGCGCCGCCAAGGAGCGCGCCAGCGACATCCACATCGAGCCGCAAGAGAGGGGAATCTGCGTGCGCTTCAGGGTGGACGGCGTGCTGCAGGAAGTGATCCGGCCCCCCAAGCGGTTCCAGAACTCCATCATCTCGCGCGTCAAGATCATGGGCGGGCTCAACATCGCCGAGAAGCGGCTGCCCCAGGACGGCCGCATCCGCGTCAAGCTCGCCGGCCGCGACATCGACATCCGCCTCAGCACCACCCCCACCGTCTACGGCGAGCGGGTGGTGATGCGTCTGTTGGACAAGAGCGCCGTGCTCCTGGACCTGGCGGAGATCGGCATGGACAAGGAGCAGCTCCGCATCATGGAGTCGCTCATCCACAAGTCCCACGGCATCGTGCTGGTCACCGGCCCCACCGGCTCGGGCAAGACCACCACGCTCTACGCCGCCTTGAGCAAGATCAACCGGCCCGACCTCAACATCATGACCATCGAGGATCCGGTGGAGTACCAGTTGGAGGGGATCTCGCAGACCGCGGTCGCCCCCAAGATCGAGCTCACCTTCGCCAACGGCCTGCGCAGCTTCCTCCGCCAGGATCCCGACGTGATCATGGTGGGCGAGATCCGGGATCTGGAAACCGCGGAGATCGCCATCCAGGCCTCGCTCACCGGCCACCTGGTCTTCTCCACCGTCCACACCAACGACGCCGCCGGCGCCATCACCCGCCTCGTCGACATGGGCGTGGAGCCGTTCCTGGTCGCCTCCTCGCTGATGGGGGTGCTGGCGCAGCGCCTGGTGCGCGTGCTCTGCAAGGACTGCCGGGTTGCCTACTTCCCGACGCCGGAGGAGCTGAAGGAGATCGGGCTCACGTCCGAGCAGGTGCGCGAGACCAGCGGCGGCATGCTCTACAAGCCCGCTGGCTGCGACCAATGCAACAGGACGGGGTACCGCGGCCGCAGCGGCATCTACGAGATGATGCTGATCGATGACGACATCCGGCAGCTGATCCTCAAGAACGTGGACAGCGGAACCATCAAGCGCCAGGCGGTCTCCTCCAAGGGCATGCTCACGCTGATGGACGATGGCGCGCTCAAGGTGCTCAAGGGCGTCACCTCCATCGCCGAAGTGCTCTCGGTGACCCAGGAAGACACGGTCTGATGCCCGTCTTCGAGTACACGGGCCTGACCGAGGCCGGCAAGAACGTGCGCGGGCTGCGCGATGCGGAGAGCAGCAAGGTGCTCCGCCAGATCCTGCGCAAGGACGGCGTCTACCTCACCGACGCTCGGGCCGCCGAAGCCGGCGCGGTCGCGGGGGAGCAGAAGGCGGGCCTCTCCCGGGAGGTGGACGTCGGCGCCCTCTTCGGCTTCACCGGCGTCTCCTCGCAGGACCTGGCCATCGCCACCCGGCAGCTGGCCACGCTGATCGCCGCCGGCATCCCGCTGGTGGAGGCGCTCACCGCGCTGGTCGACCAGGTCGAGCAGCCGCGCCTCAAGCGCATCATGGGCGCGGTGAAGCAGAAGGTGAACGAGGGCTCCTCGCTGGCCGACGCCCTGGCCGAGCACCCGAAGGTCTTCACCGATCTCTACGTCAACATGATCCGCGCCGGCGAGAGCTCGGGCGCGCTCGACGTGGTGCTGGTGCGGCTGGCCGACTTCACCGAGGCGCAGGCGCTGCTGCGCAACAAGATCATCGGTGCCATGCTCTACCCGGCCATCATGGTGGTGGTGGGCATCGCCATCGTCGGCATCCTCTTCGTGGTGGTGATCCCCAAGGTCACCAAGATCTTCGAGGACATGCAGGTCACCCTGCCCTGGACCACGCGCCTGTTGATCGCGCTCTCCTCCTTCGCGCGCGACTACTGGTACGTTCTACTGATAGCGCTGCCCGGGCTGGCGTACGGGGTGCGGCGGTGGGTGCGCACGTCCAAGGGACGCGGCTGGTGGGACCGCACCCAGCTGCGCGCGCCGGTCTTCGGCCATCTCTTGCGCATGCTGGCCATCTCGCGCTTCGCCAAGACGCTGGCCACGCTCCTGGCGAGCGGCGTCCCGCTGCTCACCGCCATGGACATCGTCAAGAACATCGTCGGCAACACGCTGCTCTCCGACACCATCGAGAAGGCTCGCGACGCCATCCGCGAGGGCGAGAGCATCGCCGCGCCGCTCAAGCGCAGCGGCCAGTTTCCGCCGCTCGTCTACCACATGATCGCCATCGGCGAGAAAAGCGGGCAGCTGGAGGAGATGCTGCAGAACGTGGCCAAGAGCTACGAGGCGCAGGTGGAGATGCGCGTCTCGGCGCTCACCTCGCTGCTCGAGCCGGTGATGATCGTGGCCATGGGCGGCGGCGTGGCCTTCATCGTCTTCTCCATCCTGATGCCGATCATGCAGCTCAACACCTTCGTGCCGAAGTAGGAGCCGACGCATGCAGATCGACCGCGGACACCTTCAATCACTTCTGGAAAGGCATTGAGGAGCAACATGCTGCGAAACTGGAGAGAGAAGCTGATCCGTTGGTCGACCGCGCAGCGCAAGCGGCGCGCGCAGGGCATAACGCTGATCGAGATCATGGTGGTGCTGGTGATCCTCGGCCTGATCGCCGGGGCCATCGGCTTCAACGTGTTCCAGCAGCTGAAGGACGCGCAGGTCAAGACCGCCACGCTCGATCTCAAATCGCTCGCCAACAGCGTCGACCTCTACCACGTGGACACAGGGACGTGGCCGGATGCCCTGCAGCAGCTCACGCCCAAGTACGTGCGGGAGATCCGCAAGGATCCCTGGGGCAAGGACTACGCCTACACGCGGTCGGGCGACGGCTACGACGTCTACTCCTTCGGGCCCGACAAGACCCAGGGCGGCAGCGACGACATCGTCGTCCACGGCGGCGACTCCGCGGGACCGTCCACGGCGGGGAAGTAGCCAGCGGGATGCGAGCGAGGCGAGACAGCGGCATGACGCTGATCGAGATCGGCGTCGCGCTCTGCGTGGCGGGCCTGATGCTCGCCGTGGCCATCCCCGCCTTGTCCGCCGTCACCCGCGCGCAGCTCCGCCAGAAGACCGGGCAGCTGGCGGGCGGCATCCGCTCCCTCTACGGCGCCGCCGCCATCGCCGGGCATACCTGCCGGCTGGTGCTGGAGCTCGACGAGCACGCCTACTGGTCGGAGTGCGCCAAGGGCAACGTGCGGCTGTCCCGCGAGGGCGAGCGATCGCAGAACGGCGCGCGGCAGGTCACCCGCGACGAGGAGCGGCAGCAGGAGCAGCAGCGCGACAACATGTCGGAAGAGGATCGCGAGCGGCAGGCGCTGGCGCTGAAGAGCGCCTTCGCTCCCTCCAAGGACGTGCCCCGCACCGAGCTGGGCTCCGCGGTGAAGTTCGCCGACGTCTGGGTGCAGCACCAGCCCGAGCGCTACACCTCCGGCAGGGCGTTCATCTACTTCTGGTCCAGCGGGCTCACCGAGGAGGCCGCCGTCCACCTGGCGCAGGGGGACGACGTCTTCTCGCTCCTGGTCTCGCCGCTTACCGGCCGGGTGAAGATCGTGGGCGAGCGCGTGGACGCGCCGGGCCAGCGGCGATGAGGCGGGAGCGCGGCTTTACGCTGCTGGAGGTGATGATCGCCCTGGCCATCCTGGCGGTGGCGCTGGTGGCCATCTCCGATCTCAACGGCGGCGCGGTGCAGATGCACGCCTGGTCGCGCCGCGCCACCGAGGCCACCCTCCTGCTCAAGGGCAAGATGCTGGACCTCGAGGACGATCTGCAGAAGAACGGCTTCTCCGACTTCGATGACGAGAAGCACGGCGACTTCTCCGAGGAGACCGCTCCGGGCTACTCCTGGAGCGCGGAGATCCTCAAGCCCGACGTGCAGCTCGACCCCGGCCAGCTGATGAACATGCTCGGCGCGCAGGGCAAGGGCGGCGGGCAACCCTCGGACATCGCCGGGATCGCCAAGTCGATCATGGGTTCCGGCGGAGGCTCCGGCGGGCTGCAGGGGCTGCAGGCCGGCAACGGCGCCGGGTTGCTCTCCGGTCCGATGGCGGGCGTGTTCCAGTCCCAGGCGAAGAGCTTCATCGAGACGCTGAAGAAGAGCGTCCGCGAGGTCCGCCTGACGGTGAGCTGGCAGGACGGCGGCAAGCGGCGCGACGTCTCCGCCTCGCAGATCATCGTCATCCTCCCGGACAGCGTGGGGCAGACGCCGGGCGCTCCGCCGCCGCCCGGCACGACCCCCACGCCGCAGCCGGGCACGGCCACTCCGCTGCCGGGCCTGCCGGGCGCCCCGGGTGGGAAATGATGACCGCGCGCGGCTTCACGCTCCTCGAAGTGATGATCGCCATCGCCGTGCTGGCGATGATCGGCGCGGTCACCTACAAGAGCTTCGACGGCGCCTACGGCCTCAAGCAGCGCGTGGAGAAGGCCGAGGACCGGGACCAGTCGGTGCGCGGCGCGCTCGACCGCATCGGCCGCGAGGTCTCCATGACCTTCCTCTCCGAGCACTACGACCACAAGCGCTTCCGCGAGCGCCCCACCTTCTTCAAGCTCAAGGACGGCCGCGCCGAAGCCAATCTCACCGTCACCTCCTTCGCCCACGAGCGCCTGCACGTGGACGCGAAGGAGTCGGACCAGGCCGTGTTCCAGTACCACCTCGAGCGTGGCGAGGACGGCAACCTGGCCCTCTTCCGCCGGGTGAAGCCGCAGATCGACGAGGAGTGGGAGCGCGGCGGCGAGAAGGCCGTGGTGGCCGAGGACGTGGTGCGCTTCACCGTGCAGGCCTGGGACCCCAAGGACCGCGAGTGGCGCGACGAGTGGGACTCCAACTCGCCGCAGCGCACCGGCTCGGCGCTGATCCCCCCCCGCGTCCGCATCGCCATCACGGTCAAGGACGAGCAGGGCAAGGACAAGACCTGGACCACCCAGGCCCGCGTGATGCTCAACAACCCGCTGGATTTCTGATGCGCAACTCCGCTCCCGTCCAGCACCGAGGCGTCGCGCTCATCCTGGTGCTCACCACCATCGCCATCCTCACCTCCATCGGGGTGGACTTCAGCTACAGCTCGCGCGTCTCGCTCAAGCTGGCGGAGAACCTGCGCGACGAGACGCGCGCGGAGTACATGGCCAAGTCGGCGGTGAACCTCTCCCGCCTGCTCCTGCACTTCCAACGGCAGGTGGACCAGCTGGGCGGACAGCTCGGCTCCGCGCTGCAGCAGCTGGCCTCTGGAACCCCGCAGACGAGGACCAATCCCGCCGCCGGAGCCGTTTCCGCCACGCCGGCGACGCAGCCGGGGGGTCTGGGCATCCGCCTCTGGGATCTCCTGCCCATCGACTCCAACGCCTTCAGCTCGCTGGTGGCTGGCGACGTGGCCGGAGTGGAGAAGGGGGAAAGCGCCGATGCGTCGGCGCAGCCGCGCAGGGGCGAAGGGCCGGCCGTGCGCCACCATTTCGGCGGTTTCGATGGCAGCTTCCACGGCAAGGTGGTGGACGAGAACAGCCGCATCAACGTGCTCGGCCTCGACGGCCTGCAGGGCGCCCCGCTCTCGGCGCTGATCCAGCTGCGGGCGATGATGAGCGATCCCAAGTACGACTTCATCTTCGACGAGGAAGATGCCAACCGCGATCGCGCGTCCCGCGACGATGTCATCCTGGCGATGAAGGACTGGATCGACCTGGACGAGACCGGCTCCGCCATCGACCAGACCAAGACCACCAACCCCTTCGTCAACGGCTTCTCCGACGAGAACTCCGCCTACTCCCGCTACGAGCCGCGCTACGTGGCCAAGAACGCGCACCCCGACAGCCTGGAAGAGATGTACATGGTCCGCGGCGTCAACGATCGCTTCATGGCCGCCTTCGGCGACCGCCTGACGGTGTGGCCCAACATCAACTCCAAGCTCAACATCAACACCGACGATCCCCAGCAGATGCTGACCAACATCCTGATCGCGGCGGCCAACCCCAACGATCCCGCGCTGCGCGATCCCCGCCTGCTCCAGACCATCCTCCAGGAGATCCAGGTGCGGAAGATGTTCTCCTTCTTCGGGCTGTCGGCGCCGGAGTTCGTCTCCATCCTGCAGTCGGGCGGCATCAAATTGCGGCCGGAGATCGATCCACGGATGCGCGGCAACGCCGCCAGCTTCTTCGGCTCGACCAGCGATACCTTCCGCATCGAGGCCACCGGCCGCGTGGGGCGGATCGAGAAGAAGGTCACGGCGGTGGTGAGCTATGACGAGGCGCTGGGCAAGATGCTCTACTGGAAGGAAGACTGATGCACCGGAACGTGGGACTGGACTGGGCGCAGGACTCGCTGCGCATCGCCACCCTGCAGAGCGGGTTCCGCGGCTTCGCCGTGCAGGAGGTGCGCGCGGCGCTCCTGCCTGCGGAGGGCACGCCGGCGGAGCGGCTCGCGGCGGGGCTGGCCTCGGCGGGGCTGGTACCGCCGCTCGGGCCGGACGATTCCGTCGCGGTGTCCCTGCCCGGCGGGGTGGCGGCGACGCACACGGTCTCGCTTCCCTTCACCGACCCCAAGCGGATCGAGCAGGTGCTGCCGGCCGAGGTGGAGGGAGCCATTCCCTTCGACCTGGACGAGGTGGTCTGGGACCACGCGGTGCTGGGCCAGAGCGGCGGCAAGACCGACGTGCTGGTGGGCATCGTGCGCAAGGCGGTGCTCCGCGAATTCCTCGAAGCGCTGGCGGCCGCCGGCGTCGAGCCCCGGGTGGTGACGCTGGCGCCGTTGGCGCTCAGCGCGCTGGGCGAGCGCGGGGTGCTGGTCCCCGAGGGCGCGCCGCCGTTGACCGCCGCGCTGCTGGACGGCGGCCCCGACCGCGCCGATCTCGCGCTGGTCGACGCGGGGCGGCCGGTGCTGGCCCGCTCGCTGGCCACCTCCAACGCCCAGGCCTGGGCGGCCGCCGCCACCGACGAAACGGCGCGCAACCGGCTGCTCTCGCAGATGCTGCGCGATCTGAAGATCTCCCTGCGGACCAAGCGGCTGGCGCCGCAGCGCCTCTTGCTCGCCGGCCCGCTCGTGACCCTGCCCGGCGCCGCCGAGCGGCTGACGGCGGAGACACAGCTTCCCGCCGAGCCGGTGGCGCTACCGGCGGGCGGCGACCCCACTTCCGCGCTGGCGCTCGGCCTCGCTCTGCGGGCGCAGACGCCGCGGGGGCGCATCAACTTCCGCAAGGGCGAGTTCGCCTTCACCCGCGACCTCTCCAGCGTGCGCGGGCAGATCGCGCGGTTGGGAGTGGCGGCGGCGGTGCTGCTGGTGCTGGGCTTCGTGTTGGGGATGGCGCGGCTCTCCTCGCTGCACCGGCAGGCAGCGGCCTACGACGAGGCGGTCTGCGCCGCCACCAAGCGCATCCTCGGCACCTGCACCACCGACTACCGCCAGGCCATAGGCCAGCTCTCGGGCGGCCGCTCCCGCGCGGCGGGCATCCCGCGGGTCTCGGCCGCCGACGTGCTGGCCGAGCTGGTCGCGCGCCTGCCGGAGGGATCGCTGCCGCTGCTCGACGACGTGGAGGTGACCACCACCGCCGTCCGCGTGCGCGGCACCGCGGAGAGCTTCGGCAAGGTCGAGGAGATCAACGCGGCGCTGCGCAAGAACAAGTGCTTCGGCGAGATCAAGCCGCCGCGCACGGAGAAGAGCCGCGACGGCAACAAGATCACCTTCTCCTACGACTTCCCCTACACCTGCTCCGGCGAGCCGCAGGGAGGCGCGTGATGGGCAAGCTGCGTGCGCTGTGGGCGGATGCGCAGGCGTGGCTGGCCGCGGCCTCTCCGCGCGAGCGCCGCCTGTTGGCGATGGCGGCGGGCGGCGTGCTGCTGTTCGTCGTGCTGGTCACCTGGGCCAGCTTCTCCAGCGCGAGCAGCCGCGCGCAGGCCGCGCTGGAGGAGAAGCGGGAGGACTTCGAGAAGATCTCCCGCCTCTCCGCCGGCTACAACGCGCAGGAGCGGGAACGCCAGCTGATGGAAGCGCGCCTGCGCCAGAGCCCGCCGGCGCTGATGAGCTTCGTCGACACCGCCTCCCGCAACGACGGCGTGGAAGTGGCGGGGATGATCGACCGCGGCGTGGTGAGCGGGGGCCAGGACGGGCGTCCGCGGGAGAGCTCCGTCGAGGTGAACCTCGGCAAGGTGCCGCTGGACAAGATGTTGAAGCTGCTCACCGACCTCGAGCACAGCCCCGGCGTGGTCCGGGTGCGCAGGCTGCGGCTGCGCAAGTCGTTCGACAACAAGGACGTCCTCGACGTCTCGCTCAACATCAGCGCCTGGCAGGGGTCCTGATGCCCCCCGAACTGGCGTTCTTCCGGCGGCACCCGCGGCTGCAGCGCCTCCTCGTGCCCGCGGGGGCCCTGCTCGGCTTCCTGCTCTTCCTCAAGCTCACCTTTCCCTATGACGTTCTGGCCCGGCGCATCGAGGCGGAGGCGAGGCGAGGCGGAGCGGAGCTGACCATCGGCAGCATGACCGGCGCGGGGCTGTTGGGCGTGCGTGCGCGCGACGTCCGGGTGCGCATGGCGGCCACGCCGGGCGAGGAAGCGCCGCCGGAGCTGCGCTTCGACAAGGCGGACCTGAGCCCCGACATCTTCGCGCTGATGCTCCGGCGGACGTCGTTCGGTTTCGCCGTCGACGCGTACGGCGGACGCGCCAGCGGACACGTGGCACTGAGCAACGATCCGCGCCAGCCCGGCGTGTCGTCCTTGCGCCTCGATGCGCGCGACCTGGACCTCGCCCGGCTGCCGCTGGCCGAGCTGGCTGGCCTGACCGCCGCCGGCAAGCTGCAGCTGAAGGCGGACCTGCCAGCGCTGGTGCCCGCCGACGCGGCCAACGGATCGCTCAGCCTCTCCCTGGACGGCGGCGCCGTCACCGGCGGCATGGTGATGGGGTTCGCGCTGCCGCGCACTTCGCTCGGCCACCTCGACGGCTCGGTGGCGGTGGACAAGGGCGTCGCGCACCTGGACAAGACCGCGGCGCGCGGCGGCGACATCGAGGCCGACGTCGACGGGAACGTCAACCTGCGACCCCTCCTCTCCCTCTCGCAGGCCGATCTGCACGTCCGGTTCCGTCCGGCGGACCGCTGGCTCAACGAAAACCCCGCCATCCGGGGCATGGTCGGATTCATGCAGAACGCGCGGCAGGGCGACGGCAGCTACCTCTTCACCTTCACCGGCCCGCTGACCCGCATGCAGCCCCGCCCCGGCAGGTAATTCGGGGACACGATACGGAATCTTACGTATCGTGTCCCCGAATTACTTGAAACTCATCTCGCGGGCGATGGCGTCGGCGGCGGCGGCTGGGTCCTTGGCGTCGCGCAGCGGTCGGCCCACCACCAGAAGCGATGCGCCGGCGCGGATGGCCTCCGCTGGTGTGCCCGTGCGGCGCTGATCCTGGGCGCTCGTGCCCGCGGGACGGATCCCGGGGACCACCAACAGCGGATCCGGGCCCAGGGCCTCGCGCAGCGCAGCCACCTCTTGCGGCGAGCAGACCACGCCGTCGGCGCCCGCGGCGATCGCCAGCCTCGCGAGCCTCGGCACCGCGTCGCGCGCGAGGCCCACCGCGTCCAGATCTTCCGGCCCCAGCGAGGTCAGCGCCGTCACGGCCAGCAGCCTGGTCCGCGGCAGCTCGCGCTTCGCCGCACGGATCATCTCGGCTCCCCCGCTGGCGTGCACGGTGAGGTAATCCACGCCCAGCGCCGCCGCTGCCCGGGCGGCGCTCGCAACCGTCTGCGGGATGTCGTGGAGCTTGAGGTCGAGGAAGATGGGCAGCCCGAACCGCCGGACGGCGTCGACCGCCGCGCGCCCGTGCGCGACGAACAGCTCCAGGCCCACCTTGAAGACGCCCACGTGCCCCGCGAGCTTCGCCGCCAGCGCCGCCGCCTCTTGCGGACCCGGCACGTCCAGGGCGGCGCAGATGCGGTTCACCGCGCCAGCCTGCCGCCACCTTCGCGCACCGCCTGCTGCGCCTTCGCCACCACCTCGCCCATCGGCACCAGCTCCACCTGCGTGCCGCCTCGCGGCTTCCACTCCACCTTGCCCTCGGCGAGCCCCTTCTTGCCCAGGGCGATGCGCAGCGGCAGGCCGATCAGGTCGGCGTCCTTGAACTTCACGCCGGCGCGCTCGTCCCGGTCGTCGAGCAGCACCTCCACGCCGGCCGCGGTCAACTCCGTGTAGAGCTTCTCGGCGGCATCGCGCACCGCCGCGTCCTGCATCTGCAGCGGCAGGAGCGCCAGGTGGAAGGGCGCGATGGCGAGCGGCATGCGCATGCCGTCGTTGTCGTGGTGGAGCTCCACCGCGCCGGCGAGGATGCGCTCGACGCCGATACCGTAGCTGCCCATCACGATGGGCGCTTCCTTGCCGCCCTCGTCCAGCACCCGCGCGCGCATGGTCTCCGAGTAGCGGGTGCCCAGCTTGAAGATGTGCCCGACCTCCAGCGCCTTGCCCACCGAGAGCGGGTTGCCGCAGCGCGGGCAGGGCTCGCCCGCGTTGACGGTGCGCAGATCGGCTGCGACCGCGTGCGACAGGTCGCGCGGCACGCTCACGTTGCGCAGGTGGAACCCGTCCCGGTTGGCTCCGGTGACCAGCCCGGAGAGACCGACCAGCCGCCGGTCGACGAACACGCGCAGGTTCTTCTTTTCGGCGAGACCCACGCCGCCGAGCGAGCCCGGCTTCGCGCCCATCCAGCCCTGGATCTCCTCCGCCTGCGCGGGACGGAGCACGGCAGCGCCGGAGGCGGTCTGCAGCTTGGCCTCGTTGAGCTGGTCGTCGCCGCGGACGATGGCCACCAGGGGGTGCTCGTCTCCGACGTAGATCAGCGTCTTGAGCTGCTGGTCGGCGGCCACGCCGTAGGGCCTGGCGGAGAGGGCCTCGATGGTGACCACGCCCGGGGTGGCGAACTCCTCCAGCGCAGGCGACTCGCCCGCCGCCTTGTACTTGTCCTTGGTCTCCACCTGCGACTCGGCCTTCTCGGTGTTGGCCGCGTAGCCGCACTTCTCGCACGAGGCGATCAGATCCTCGCCCGCATCGGTGGCCACCATGAACTCGGTGGACCCGGAGCCGCCCATCGCGCCCGAGTGCGCATCCACCTGGATGGTCTTGAGCCCGCAGCGACCGAAGATGCGCGCGTAGGCGGCGCGGTGGTGCTCGAACGACTTGTCCAGCCCCGCCCGATCCAGGTCGAACGAATAGCTGTCCTTCATGGTGAACTGCCGGACGCGCAACAGCCCGCTCTTGGGGCGCGGCTCGTCGCGGAACTTGGTCTGGATCTGGTACCAGATCTGGGGAAGCTGCCGGTAGCTGCGCAGCTCGGCCCGCGCCAGCACGGTGAAGATCTCCTCGTGGGTCATGGCCAGGCAGAGGTCCGCGCCCTTGCGGTCCTTGAGCCGGAACATGTTCTCGCCCATCACCGTCCAGCGGCCCGACTCCTCCCAGATCTCGCGCGGGTTGAGGGCCGGCAGGTAGAACTCCTGCGCGCCGATGCCGTCCATCTCCTCGCGGACGATGGTGGTGATCTTGAGGATGGCGCGCTGCCCCAGCGGCAGGATGCTGTAGATGCCGGCCGAGAGCTGCCGGATGTAGCCGGCGCGGACCAGCAGCTGGTGCGACGCCACGGTCGCGTCCGCCGGCACCTCCTTGAGCGTCGGCGTGAACGATTTCGACATCCGCATCGGCGCTTACCCCTTCTTGCCCAGCTCGCGGTCGATGGTCTGCTTGATCTGTTCGTAGGGCTGCGCGCCGTTGATGAAGACGCCGTTGATGAAGAACGCCGGCGTGCCGTTGACGCCCGCGGCGCTGCCGGCCTTCTGGTCGTCCTCCACCAGCGACTTCTTCTCGCCGCTGTCCAGGCACTTGTTGAACTTGCCGGCGTCCAGGCCCATCGCCTTGGCGTAGCCCTTCAGATCGTCCACCCCCAGCTTGGCCTGGTTGGTGAACATCTTGTCGTGCAGCTCCCAGAATTTGCCCTGGTCCTGCGCGCACGCGGCCGCCTCGGCCGCCTTCTCTGCATGCTCATGGAAGTCGAGCGGATAGTGGCGGAAGACCAGCCGGACCTTGCCGTCGTAGTCCTTCATCACCTTCTCGATGACCGGGTACTCCTTGCCGCAGTACGGGCACTGGAAGTCGCTGAATTCCACGATGGTGACCTTGGCGTTGTTCGGACCGCGGGAGGGCCCCTTCGCCTCCACCTCCACGCGCGGCAGATCGGGAGGCTGCAGCGCCACCTGGACGTTGTGCTTCGACTTCAGATCCTCGAGCATCTTGCCCATGTTGTCGCGCAGCTTCTGCTGCTTCACCGCCTGCTTGATGCGCGGCTTGAGCTCGTCGAAGCTCTGCCCCGGCGGGATCTGCGCCTTGTGCTCCTCGTAGAAGGCCTTGGCGTCCGCGTCGGAGGGCTCCGGCACCGAGGCCATGTAGTCGGTCTGGAACCACTGATCCAGGGTCTTGCCCTTGGACTTGGCCTCGTTCTCCAGCAGGCGGCGGTTGATCAGCTCGTCCACGGCGCCGCGGCGCTGCTCGTACAGATCGGTGAGCGCCTTGGCCTCGGCCTGCTTCACCTTGGGCCCCACGTCCTTGTCGCCCTGCACGTCGGACCAGGCGATGGGCTGGCCATCCATCTCGGCGACCCGGGTGGCGGGATCGATTGCGACTCCGGCGGTCCCGGCCTTGCCAGCGGGCGATCCCCCGCCTGTCTTGCAGGCAACGGACAGCAAAAGGGAAAAGGCCAACGCGTGCAAAGTCCAGCTCTTCATGCGAGTCTCCAAAAAGGTCAGCAGGCGGCGCACCCTAGGCGGGCGCGGCCCCCACGTCAACAACCGGGAGCCCCTTGGCGTTCCAGAACCCCAGCCCCGCCGAGATCAGGGCGCTGCTGGAGCGGATTCGCACCGTGGCAGTGGTGGGGCTCTCCAACGATCCGGACCGCCCGTCCTACAGCGTGGCCAGTTATCTGCAAGGCAAGGGCTATCGAATCGTCCCGGTGCGGCCCGGCGGCGGCGAGATCCTGGGCGAGAAGGTCTACGCCCGTCTCTCCGACGTGCCCTTCGCGGTAGACGCGGTGAACATCTTCCGCAAGAGCGCGGCGGCGGGCACGCACGTGGACGAAGCCATCGCGCTGCGCGTTCCGGCGGTGTGGATGCAGGAGGGAGTGCTGGACGAGGACGCCGCGGGCCGGGCGCGCACGGCGGGTCTGTTCGTCGCCATGGACAGGTGCATGCTCAAGGAGCACCGCAAGACGGGCCTCGGGCCCGGCAAGACCAGCAACTAAGCGCCGTTTCGATTGACACGGCGCGCGCTGGCTGTTTCAAGCGGTCGAATGCTCAAGATCCTGCTCGCAGCCGCCGTTGCGCTCCCGGCGGTGGTGCTGCGCATCGCGGGCGGGCAGCCGCCGCCGCTCCTCGCCATCCTGGTCTTCGGTGGCGCGGTGGTGGCCTCGGCGTTCCTGCTGGTCTGGGCGGCGGAGGCGGCCCAGCACGACATCTCCGGCAGCCTCGCCACCGCCATCCTCGCCGTGATCGCGGTGCTCCCGGAGTATGCGGTGGATCTCTACTTCGCCTGGAGCGCAGGGCACATTCCGGAGAACGCGCACTTCGCCGCCGCGAACATGACCGGCAGCAACCGGCTGCTGCTCGGGCTGGGCTGGCCGCTGGTGGTCCTGCTCTTCGTCTTCGCGGCGCGCCGCCGCGGCGAGCGCCCTTCCGGGATCGAGCTGAAGCCCGGCCGGCGGGTGGAGCTGGGCTTCCTCGCCGCCGCCAGCATCTACTCGCTGATCATCCCGTTCACCCGGCGCCTTGCCTGGTACGACGCCGTCGTCTTGCTGCTGCTCTTCGCCGTCTACCTCTGGCGATCCGCCAAGGGCGAGCGGCACGAGCCGGATCTGGTGGGCGCGGCCAGGCTGCTGGGAGACCTGCCGCGCCGCCGGCGCCGCGCCGCGGTGGTGGCGATGTTCGCGGTCGCCACCTTCGTCGTGCTCGCCGCCGCCGAGCCCTTCGCGCACGCGCTGGTCGCCGGCGGCCGGTCGCTGGGCCTGGACGAATTCCTCCTCGTGCAGTGGCTCGCCCCGCTCTCCTCCGAGTCCCCGGAGCTGTTGGTGGCGGGCGTGCTGGCGATGCGAGGGCACCAGGACTCGGCGCTGGGAACGCTGCTCTCCTCCAAGGTGAACCAATGGACGCTGCTGGTGGGCAGCCTGCCTGTGGCCTACGCCGTCGGAGGCGGCGATCCCGGGGGCATCGTGCTCGACGATCGGCAGACCGAGGAGTTCATCCTCACCGCCGCACAGACGGTGCTCGGCTTCGCGGTGCTGGTCGATCTGCGGATGAAGATCTGG
>DASRTX010000565.1:0-17030 GCA_035655715.1 Myxococcales bacterium
CACCACGTCCGGCCGCGTCCGTTTCACCAGCTCCAGCGCCTCCACGCCGTCGCGGGCCTCGGCGGCGACCTCGACGCCCTCGTCCAGCTCGAGGACGCGGCGCAGCCCCTCGCGCACCAGCGTCTCGTTCTCGACCAGCGCCACGCGGATCATGCGCCGCTCCGCAGCGGTACGCGGGCGCGCAGCCCGAAGCCGCGGCCCTCCGCAGTCTCGATGGCCAGCGTCCCGCCGGCGCTCTCCAGCCGCTCGCGCATGCCGCGAAGGCCGTTCCCATCGTGCACCGCGCCGGCGCCGCGCCCGTCGTCTCGGGCGTGCAGCTCGAGGACCCCATCGTGCTGTTGAAGGTCGATCCAGAGATTCTCGGCGCCCGCGTGGCGGGCCGCGTTGGTGGCGATCTCCTGCGCGCAGCGCAGCACCGCCAGCGCGCAGCGGGGATCGCGCACAGCCAGCGAGTCCGGCGCGGTCACGTGGACCCGCGGCACCGGCAGCTCGTCCGCCAGCGTGCGCAGCGCCTTGCCCAGATCGAGTCGGTCGGGATCGCGCAGCTCCGCAACCGCCGCGCGCAGCTCGCCGAGCAGGCCCCGCCCCAGCTCGCGCGCCGCGGCGAGGGCGTCGGGCCGCCGGTCCGCGACCTCTAGATTGAGCCGCAGCGCGGTGAGGTGGTGCCCGAGGCGGTCGTGCAGCTCGCGGGAGATGCGAAGCCGCTCCGCCAGCCGCTCGTTCTCCAGGCGCAGCGCCTGCGCCTGCGCGAGCCGCCACATCCCTTCGGCGGCGAAGTAGGCCAGCACCTGGAAGCCGACATACCCCGGAACGATCAGCGCGGCGGCGTTGACGCTCCAGTGCACGGCCACCGCGGCGAAGAGCGCCGCGCTCTGCGCCGCGACGACGGTGAGCCCGGCCCTCCGCGAGGTGCGCCCTCCCAACTGCAGCGCCACCAGGACGAGCAGGGCGCCCTCGAAGCCGTCGCAGAGCGTGAGCACCAGCGCGATCACCGCGGCGGTCTGCAGCGGCAGCCAGCGAAGGCGTCGGGTGCGCAGCGCGAGCAGCAGCGCGCCTCCGAATCCCAGCCAGGCGAAGAGCCATCCCGCGAAGCGCCAGGGATGGACCACGCCACGCACGAGGATGGGCACGGCCACCATCAACCAGACGGAGGCGCCGCCGATGGCCAGCAACCTGCGCAGTTCCCGTGGCATGTGACCAGCATACGCCGTCCGTCCGTGCAGGGGATGGGCCGGAAGGACCAGGCCAGTTCAGGCGCCAAGGGACGATGTGCCCGGGCCGCGCGGCGCGTAGGCATGCGGGCAAGGAGGAATTTCCCATGATCGCAGCCCTCGCAGTGATTGCCGCAGCCGACGCAGCGTCCTTCCTGATTGCAGTGCGCGCGCAGGATCTCAAATCGGTGGAGCAGATGCTCGCCAAGGACCCCGAGCTCGCCTCCGCGAAAGACGAAAAAGGATCGGCGGTCTCGGCCGCCTTGGGTGCGCGCCGCGGGAAGGAGGGGTTCGTGCCTCGGCGCGAGAACGCGCTGCTGGCGGCCATCGTGCAGCGCCATCCGCAGCTCTCGCCGTTCGAAGTGTTCGCGCTGGGGACGGTGGAGCAGGTGCGCGCGCAGCTCGCGGCGGACAAGGAAACCGTGCGGCAGCGGTCGAGCTCGGGGTGGACCCCGCTGCACTACGCGGCCTTCGCGGACAACGCGGCGGCGGCAGCGGTGTTGATCGCCGCGGGGGCCGAGGTGGACGCGCGGGCGAAGAACAAGTTCGACAACACGCCGCTGCAAGTGGCGATGCTCACGCTCTCGGTGGAGACGGCCAGGGTGCTGCTGGCGCACGGGGCGGACGTGAACGCGCGCCAGTCGGAGGGGGTGACCGCGTTGCACGAAGCGGCGTTCGCGGGAGACGTGGGCGCGATCCAGGTACTGCTGGCAGCGGGTGCGGACCCCGGCATCGCGATGCCCGACGGAAAGAAGGCGATCGACTTCGCGCGGGAGCACAAGCACCTGGAGGCGGCGCGCGCGCTCGAAGGGGCACGGTGACGTGCACAAGCATCTGCACTCAATCCGCCCCGCCGGCGCCGACCCTCGGCCGCTCTGCCCGATAGCGCAGCGGGTCGGCCGGCTGTCCCGCCAAATCCAGTTGATAGTGCAGGTGCGGCCCCGTCGTCCGGCCGGTATTCCCGGACCGCGCGATGACCTGCCCCTTCTCGACGCGCTGCCCGTCCCGCACCAGCACCGAGTCGTTGTGGCAGTACATGGTGGAGACGCCGCGGCCGTGGTCGAGCACCACGATGCGGCCGTTGACGCCGTCGCTGCTCGCGCGGCGGACGACGCCGGCGGCTGCCGCGCGGACCGATGTGCCGGGCGCCGCGCCCAGGTCGACGCCCGCGTGGAGGCGGCTGCCGCCGAGGATGGGGTGCTCGCGGACGCCGAAGGGCGAGGTGACGCGGATGGTCTCGTTCACGGGCCAGCCCAGCGCGTAGGCTCCTCCCAGCATCATGGCCTGCGCCGCGCGCGCCACGCAGGCCTCGGAGTGCGGCGGCAGCGCGCGCGCCAGATCCTCCAGCCGCTGCGAGGCCGCCTCGTCCACGGCATAGCGCGCCGATTCCTCGCCGCAGAAGAGCGCCAGCGTGGCCGCGTCGTCCGAGCCGAGCTTCTGCGCCAGCGCGCGCAGCCGCGGCGCCGTCTCGGTGTGGTTCCATCCCAGCACGGCGCCCGCGCCGTAGGCCAGGGCCTGCTGCGGCGGGACGGGCCCGGCCAGCGGCGGCGGCTGCACGCGGGGAGGAACCAGCGTCCCCGCCCCGAAGTACGCCAGCAAGGGACGCGCGGTGCTGCGGGTGCGGAAGAACCATGCTCCCGCCGTCCGCACCAGCGCGCCCGCCGGCGTGTAGTACCAGGCGGCCCACAGGCAGAGGCCGCTGAGCAGCAGCTCGATCAGCGGGAGCCGCGCCTTCATCGGTAGGAGAGGACCGCGGCGACCATCAAGGGGATCAAGAGGACCGCGGCGAGCACCGAGAAGGCCGCGCGCCTGCGGCCCGCAGTGTGCTCCAGCGAGCGGAAGACGGCCCGCGGGGTCAGGAGGATCAGCATCGCCAGCAACACGGCGGTGCGCAGGAGCCAGGAGAACCAGCCCAGGTGCAGCGCGAGCTGGACGGAACCCTGGACCATCCGCGCCACCGAGCACGCGCCCGCAACCGAGACCAGCAGCGTCGCCAGGGGCGGCACCGCGCGCAGGGGCGAGCGGATCCGGCGCAGCAGATCGCGGGCCATCCCCCATTCCCGCGCCGCGTCGCGCTCGTCGTACCCGAGCAGCGGCACGGCGACCAGCGCGTCCGCGGCCAGCTCCCAGGCCAGCGCCACCGCGCGCGCGAACCAGGTGCGCTGGGTGAGCCCGACCAGGTCCACCAGCGGCGCGGTCAGGGACCACTTCGACCAGAGCGCGTCGAAGAACGCGTCCACGCCGTCGACCAACCAGAGCACGCGGTCGCCCACCACGTCGGCGGCGGCATGCGCGCCAACCGCCGCCAGCGCGCACAGGCCCAAGGGCACGAACACCCAGCGGGCGCGGGCGACCCTTCCCGTGAAGTCGAGCTGCACGGGCCGATCTTACGGGAGAGCTACTGTTGCGTCAGGTGTTCGCGCCCGGCGGCTCCGTGGTTGAGCGCCGCCACCAGCGAGACGCCGCCCAGGATGTTGCCGAGCAGGGAGGGCGCGAGGAAGCCGCCCAGATAGCCGGCGGCGCTCAGCTTGCCGGTGGTCACCAGCAGCAGTTTGTCCACCGAGCCGGCGATCACGTGCGCGAACTCGCCCACGCCGATCAGCCAGGTGATGATCACGATCACGCCCACCCGGCTCCCTTCCGAGGCTGGCATCAGCCAAACCATCAGGGCGATCAGCCAGCCCGCGAAGACGCCTTTGAGCAGCACGGTGCCAAAGGGATCGTTCATGCCCTGCGCTGCGATCTGCGCAAAGGTGCTGCGCACGTGCTCGTCGAACACGGCGGTATGTCCCAGCACCCAAGCCACCCCGAGCGCGCCGATCAGGTTCGCGACCAGCACGATGCTCCACAGCCGCGCCGTCTTCTTCACCACCCACATCTCGCGGCGGCGGAGCACGGGCAGCACCACGGTGAGGGTGTTCTCGGTGAAGAGTTGCTGCCGCCCCAGCACCACGATGAGGAAGCCGATGCAGTAGCCGAGCTTCGCCACCAGCAGCCGCCAGGGCGCGTCGGGGAGGTAGGCGCGCAAGAGCCCCTCGCTGACCAGCGAGAAGCCCATCGAGAGCCCGGCCGCCAGCCCGGAGAAGAAGAGGGCGCTGCCGCCGCGCTGCAGTTCGTCGCGGCCCTCGGCATAGATGGCCTCGTAGACGACGCTGGGCGCGGGCGCGCTGCGCTCTTCCGCCTCCTCGACGATCTCCTTGGGCGGCTGCGGCAGGTCCTTCGGCGCGTCTTCCATGCTCGGCCTCCGGCCTCCGCCCGTCGCCGGGGGACCCCGGCTCCTCCGGGGCATGCGCTCAAAGCTGCGGCCGGAGCGCCCGCCGTGCCAGTGAGGTGGCGGCCCAGCAGGCAAAGCCGATGGCCAGCACTGCGCCCGAGTACTTCCACTGTTCGAGCTTGGGCTGGGCGGCGATCAGGAGCGCCACCGCCGAGACGAAGGCGAGCGCCGGCACTGCGGCGGGTAACCGGTACCGGCGCGGTGCCTCCGGACGCCGCACGCGTAGCACCAGCGCGGCCAGGCAGGTGAGCGCATAGCCGGAGAGGATGACCACGTTGCTGACGTCGACGATCGAGGCGTACTCCAGGACGATCGCCAGCGCCGAGCAGAAGACGGTGGAGGCGACGATGGCCGTGCGCACTTCGCGGATGGGGGCCGGGAGAAAGCCGTCCTCTGCCAAGGCTGTGAAGTAGCGCGGCGCGACCAGGGCCACGCCCGCGCAGAATCCCAGCATGGACACCAGCGCGGCGACGCCGAGGAGCGTGCCTCCCCACGCGCCCAGCGCCAGCTCAGCGACGTCCGGCAAGGGCTGCTCGCGTGCCGCCAGATCCGGCAGCGCGCCCAGCGCGGAGATCTGAAGCAAGGCGTAAAGCAGCGAGGCGCCCGCGATGCTGGTCACCACCGCCAGCGGGACGTTGCGGCGGGCATCGCGCACTTCGCCGGCCGGAACCACCGTGTACTCGAACCCCGACATCATGAAGATGGCCAGGAACGCGGCCCGGGTGGCCTCGCGCGGGTGGAAGGACAGCGGCGCGCGGCCGGCGAAGCGCAGTCCGGCCAGCGCCACCAGCACCAGCGGAACGATCTTCACGATCGACAGCACGGTGGAGGTGCGGCCTCCCTGCTTGACGCCGATCCAGTTGATCACGCCCAGCGTGACGATGATGAACACGGCGATCAGGCCGCGCACCGACGCGGCCGCGGGAACGAATCGTCCGAGCGCGCCGGCGAATCCGACGCTGACCGCCGCGAGACCGAGGACGCCGGTGGCCATGCCCAGCCACCCCACCGCGAAGCCCACCGGCCTGCCGAACGCCTCGCGGGCGTAGATGTAGGGACCTCCGCTGCGGTCGTACATGGAGGAGAGCTCGGCGAAGCAGAGCGCGATCAGGATGCAGAGCACGCCGCAGCCGAGCACGCCGGCCACCGAGGAGCCGCCCCCGACCCGCGCCAGAGGCGCGACCAACAGATAGATGCCGCTGCCGACGATCCCGTTGACGCCGATGCCCACGGCGTCGAGGAGCGACAGTTCGCGTTTCAGAGTGGCACGTTGCCGTGCTTGCGCTGCGGCACGTCCTGGCGCTTGTTGCGCAGCATCGACAGCGCCCGGCAGAGCTGCGGCCGGGTGTCCTCGGGCAGGATCACCTCGTCCACGTACCCCAGCTCCGCCGCCTTGTAGGGGTTGGCGAAAGTGTCGCGATACTTCTGCACCAGCTCCTGCTTCGCCCCCTGCTGGTCCGCGGCCTTGGCCAGCTCGTTGCGGAAGACGATGTTCACCGCGCCGTCGGGACCCATCACCGCGATCTCCGCCGTAGGCCAGGCGAGGTTCACGTCGGCGCGGATGTGCTTGGAGGACATGACGTCGTAGGCGCCCCCGTACGCCTTGCGGGTAATCACGGTGAGCTTGGGCACGGTGGCTTCGGCGAAGGCATAGAGCAGCTTGGCGCCGTGGGTGATGATGCCGCCCCACTCCTGCGCCGTGCCGGGCAGGAAGCCGGGCACGTCCACGAAGGTAACCAGCGGGATGTTGAACGCGTCGCAGGTGCGCACGAAGCGCGCGCCCTTGCGCGAGGCGTCGATGTCCAGCACTCCCGCCAGCACCGCGGGCTGGTTGGCGACGATGCCCACGCTGCGCCCGCCCAGGCGCGCGAACCCGACCACGATGTTCTTCGCCCAGTGCTCGTGGACCTCGAGGAAATGGCGGTCGTCCACCACCGCGCGGATCACTTCCTTGATGTCGTAGGGCTTGTTGGCGTTTTCCGGCACCACCGACTTGAGCGCCTCGTCGCGCCGGTCGGGTGGATCGTCGGTCGCGAGTACGGGAGGTTCTTCGAGGTTATTCGAGGGCAGGTAGCTGAGCAGCTCGCGCAGCGCGTGCAGCGCGCCGGCCTCGTCCTCGGCGGCGAAGTGGGCTACGCCGCTCTTCGCGTTGTGCGCCTGCGCGCCGCCCAGGTCCTCCTTGGACACCTCCTCGTGCGTCACCGTCTTGATCACGTCGGGGCCGGTGATGAACATGTAGGAAGTGCCCTTGGCCATGACGATGAAGTCGGTGATGGCCGGCGAGTAGACGGCTCCGCCGGCGCAAGGCCCGAGGATGGCGGAGAGCTGGGGCACCACGCCGGAGGAGGAGACGTTGCGGTAGAAGATCTCCGCGTAGCCCGCCAGCGAGACGACCCCTTCCTGGATGCGCGCCCCGCCGGAGTCGTTGAGGCCGACCACCGGGCAGCCGGTGCTCACCGCCAGGTCCATCACCTTGCAGATCTTCTCCGCGTAGGCGCCGGAGAGCGACCCGCCGAAGACGGTGAAGTCCTGCGCGAAGACGAAGACCTGCCGGCCTTCGACCATGCCGTAGCCGGTGATCACGCCGTCGCCGAGGATCTTCTTCGCCGACATGCCGAAGTCGTCGGCCCGATGCGTCTTGAACTTGTCCAGCTCGATGAAGCTGCCCGGGTCGAGCAACAGCTCGATGCGCTCGCGCGCGGTGAGCTTGCCCTCCTGGTGCTGCTTGTCGATGCGCTCCTGGCCGCCGCCCAGCTCGGCCTGCGCGTCGAGCGCGGCCAGCTTCTCCCGCGGCGCGAGGCCCGACAGGCGCTCCTGGCGCTGCGCGGACGACAGGCCGCCCGAAGGCTCGGAGCCGAGATCCTTTTGCTTGTCGCTCATGCGCGCGGCAACCTACCCGTTGCCGCGCGCGGAGCAAAGGCCTCTCAGTTCAAGGCGTGCTGCCACCAGCGGTAGGAGCAGGTGTTGGCCTGGCTGAGGTTCCTCGGCATCAGCTGGATCGGGCTGCCGTCCAGGCTGAGGCCCACGTCCTCGGTGCGGCACTTGCCGGCGGCGATGCCGATGTCGAAGGAGCCGCAGCTGGTGCCGTCGGGCGCCACGATCTCCACCTTCTGGTCGCAGTCCGCATCGGGCGCGCCCATGGGCAGCACGGCGAAGGCACGTCCGGATCGGGTCAGGGCGAGCTGGGTGCTGGGGCGATCCTTCATCCACTGCGGCGCCGCCTGCGCGCTGGCCGCTCCAGCGCCGACCGTGATCAGCCACTGCGCGGTCCGGAAGGGGCGGCCGGAGGCGTCGTTCTGCTGGTCCATGCGGCGGACGGCGAGGCCGCCGCCGACCAGCGCTGCTCCCTCGAACCATGTATTGGGTCCCGCCTGGAAGCCGGTGATCAGCGTGAACTCTCCGGTGAGCGCGGTGCCGTTGGCGTCGAACCACTGGCCGGTGATGGTTCCCGCGGTGGTGCCACCGGTGATGACCAGGACGCGATCCTGGGCGTCGACGGCCAGGCCGAAGACGGGTCCTCTGGAGGCGAGGTCGTGGCCCCAGGAGAAGAAGGCGTCCTGGCCGAACTTGAAGACCTGCTGGCGCGCAGGCAGACCTTCGCGGTTGAAGTTGCCGGCCAGCACGATGCCGCCGTGCGGCGCCGGCGCGAAAGCGAGCGTTCCCTCCTGCGCGTCGCCGGAGTGGACGAAGCTCCCCTCGCGGTTCACGTACTGCGCGCTCCAGATGTTCGCATTGGGCGCCTTGAGCGCGCCGGTGAACCCGTTGGGCTGCGGCGTGAAGCTGCCGTCGGAGCCGTCCCAGTTGGTGGTGACGGACTTCTGCGTTGCGCGGTCGCCATCGACGACGTGCAGCGTGACGCCATGTGGAGAGCCCAATGCCTGGAGACCCAGCACGCCAGTGCCGTCGCCCATGCCCGGCGAGCAGGACGAAGGCGTGAAGATGGTGAGGGCCTGGGGACTCGCGGGCGCCCCGGGGGAAAGGCCAGCGCATTGCGCCGGGGGAGGCGGCGGCGGGGGAGGTGGCGGCGGCGGAGGTGGCGGGTTCAGCTCGAAGTCGGCAAAGACGTCCGCGGAAGTGGTCAGCGTGCAGGTCCCCGGGCCGTGGCAGCCGCCGCCCCAACCGGCGAAGGTGGAGGCGCCGGTGGCCTGCGCGGTGAGCGTCACCGAGGTTCCGTTCTGGGCGTTCATGCTGCAGTGCCCCGGACAATCGATTCCCGCCGGGGAAGAGGTGATGCGGCCCGCGCCGTTGCCGGCGGGGATGGCGGCAACCTGGAACGTGCCCGGCGGAGGTGGTCGCTGGTTGGGAGCAAAGAGCGCGGTTACGGAATGGTCCGCGTCCATGCCCACGCTGCAGCCGCCGGCCCCGGTGCAGTCGCCCTGCCAACCGGCGAAGGTGCTGTTGGCGTCGGCCGTCGCGGCCAGCACTACGGTGCCGCCGGCCACGGTCTCCTGGCAGTCGGCGTGGCAGGAGAACGACGGCGTCGCGCTCCGGACGGTGCCGGCTCCTGCCACGTGGATGGTCAGGATGTGCGCGCTGGGACCTCCCGAGCCGCCTCCCCCACCGCCGCCGCCGTCTGGAACCTGTCCGCTGGTGGTGGCGTTGCCGCAGCCGAAGCAGATCAGTCCCACGATCCCAAGCCAGCCGATTGAACGCATGTCCACCACCCCCACGCAGCCCTGCTCGGTCGCAAGTTGTGTCGGGGATCGAACGCAGGCAATGGACGGGCGCCCGACCTACCGGAGGGCGTGCGGCCACCAGCGGTACGAGCAGACGTTCGGCGCACTCAGACCCTTGGGCATGAGTTGGATGGGCGTGTCGCCCTTGCCCAAGCGCAGGTCTTCGGTGCGGCACTGTCCCGAGCCGACCGAGGCGTCAAACCACCCGCAGGCGGTCCCGTCGGGGGCAAGGATCTCGACGCGTTGTCCGCACGGCGCGTTGGGGGTTCCCATCGGCAGCACGGCATACGCGCGTCCGGAGCGCGCGAGGGCCAGGTCGGTGTCCGGACGTGCCGCCAGCCAGGCGGGCACGTCCTGCGCGCGCGCCGTGTTGGCGGCAACGGTTTTCAGCCACTGGGCGGTCCGATAGGGCCGGCCTTCGGGGTCGTTCTGCTGATCCACGCGGCGCACGGCGACGCCGCCGCCGATCAATGGCGCCGTCTCGAACCAGGTGTTGGACCCGGGCTGGAAGTTGTCGATCAGCGTGAAGGAGGCCGTCTCCATGCCTCGGTCGTCCATCCATTGCGCGGCGATGGAGCCGCCGCCGCCGTTGGAGATGACGAGGATGGCGCCGTTCAGATCGCCGCCGACGCCGAAGACGCTCTCGAGGGTCGCCAGGGCGGCCGCCCATTGCCTGGTCGCGCCCATGTCGAATCGGTCGAGGAACTGCTGCGGCGTGGGCGGCAGCCCCGTCACCGTGCGCAGGCCGGCCACCACCACGCCTCCTGCGGGCATCGCCGCGTAGGCCACGGGCCCGCCGTTCAACGCATCGCTGCTCGCGGCTACGTACACGCCGTCCCTGTTCCAGTAGTGCACCGACCAGCTGTCCGCGGCAGGCGACTTCATCACGCCGGTGAAGCCGTCGGGCTGCTGCGTGAACTTGCCGTCCATGCCGTCGAAGTTGCTGGTGAAGGCGCGCTCCTGGCCGGTCACCTCGTCGATGAAGTGCAGCGTCACGCCGTGCGGTGATCCGATCGCCGTCAGCCCGATGGTGCCCGATGCGTCGCCGAGGCCGTACCCGCAAAACGCCGGCGTGGAGATGGTCGCCGAGACGGGAGGCGCGGGCAGGGCGGGGGTCAGCCCGGCACACTGCGGCGGCAGCGGAGGCGGCGGTCCGATGGGCTCGAAGTCCGCCGTTGCCGCCGCCTGCGATTTGGAGATCGTGCAGCTTCCTTGACCTGCGCAGCCGCCGCTCCATCCCGAGAACATCGATCCGGCGGCGGGCTGCGCGGTCAGCGTGACCGGCGAGCCCACCACCGTCGCCATCTCGCACGTCCCGGGGCAATCGATGCCCTTTGGCGTGGAGGTGACGCGGCCCACGCCCGCGCCGGTCACGTCGACGGAGAGGCGGAGCTCGCCAGGCGGCAATTGGTTCTGGCCGGCAAAGGTGGCAGTAACGGAACGGTTTGCGCTCATGTCCAGCGTGCAGGTGGTGGTGCCCGAACAGTCGCCTTGCCAGCCCATGAACGGCCCGGAATTGTCGGCGCTCGCGCTGAGCACCACCGTGCCGCCCGCGACGCTCTTCTCGCAGTCGGCCGTGCAGGTGAACGACGGGCTGGCGCTCTGCACCGAGCCGCCGCCCGCGACGTGGATGGTCAACGAGTGCGAAGCGGGGGCGCCGCCGCCGCCGCTGTGGTTGCCCCCGCACGCCGCCACGAGCATCCCCGCCATGGCCAGCCAACCGCTCGCTCGCATGCCCCCTCCCCGCCCGCCTACCACGCCCAAAGCTGTGTTCGGATGCCCTGCGAGGCAACGAGGGAGCGCACGGAACTTGCCCTGACGCACGGCGAGCGAAAGCTTCTCTCCATGCGATGGGCAGCATGGGCGTTGGCGCTAGGGGCGTGCGCAAGACCACAAGCGGACGAAGCACCGGCGCCGGCGGTGACCGTCTCCGCAGCCCGCACGACCAGCGAGAACACCGTGGAGGGACTGGCCGGCTACGTCACGGCGCGCGACGCCGCCGGGCTGAAGCTGGACTCGGGAGGTCCCACGCCGATCGATCTGAGCGTCGGTCCGGACGCAAAGGTCCTGCGCGACGGCCGCGCCGCGACGTCCGCCGACTTGCGTCCGGGCGACGTGGTGCGCGCGGCGGTGCGGGCGGGCGCGGACGGAGGGCGCGTGGCCCTGCAGATCTGGGCGCACTCCGCGCCGATTCCGGCGTTGGCGGCCGCGCCCCAGCCCTCGCAGGCGCAGCGCCCGCAAGCGCGCCGGCCGGAGCCGTTGCGTCGTTGAAGCTCCCTCAAGAAAGCCAGATCGCCGCCGCGGCATAACCGCGCCACGGCCGCCACTCCTCGGCGCGCGCGCGCAACTCCCGCGGCGAGAGCTGCATGGCTTGGAGGAGGCCCAGGTCGGCGGCGGGGAAGGCGTCGGGCTCGCCCAGCGCGCGCAGCGCGATCAGCTGCGCCGTCCAGTCGCCGATACCGGGCAATTCGCAGAGCGCCGCGGCGGCGCTGTCCAGGTCCTGCGCGCCGTCCAACCGCACCCGCCCGTCGAGGACGGCGCGGGAGAGGCCGGTGATGGCGTTGGCGCGGGCGCCGGGCATGCCGCGCAGGTCGGCCGTGGCCAGCTGCTCCGGGGTGGGAAAACCGCCGAAACGTTCCACCAGCGCGATGGCCATGGCCCGGGCGCGCTGGACCGAGATCTGCTGGCCGAGGATGGCGCGGACGGCCATCTCGAACGGATTCCACGCGCCTGGAATGCGCAGGCCGGGCCGGAGGAACTTCGCCAACGCGGGATCGCGAGAGAGGTGCGCGACGATGGGCTCCGGGTCGGCGCGCAAGTCGAACACGCGCTGGATCCGCGCGGAGATCTGCAGCGCGCGCGGGGCCAACGCCGCCGGCATGCGCGCTTCCAGGTGCCGCTCGCCGGCGCGGCGCACCTCGAGCAAACCTTCCGGCAGCCTGCGCCGCCAGGCACCGTCCTCCACCTCTTCGAGGCCGGGGAGCGCGCGCTTGCCCAGGAACGCGAGGAGCGCCTCGAAGTCGAGCGGCGGGTGGAAGGGCAGCTTGAGCGTGAGCGTGGCCGGCTCGCCAGCGGCCTGCTTGCGCAGCTCCGACGGCGAGCGCCCGAAGCCCATTTTCACCGCGTCGTTGAAGCGCCGCAGGCTCTGGAAGCCGGCCGCGTGGGCGACGTCGATCATGCTCAGCGCGGATGTCTCGATGAGCTGGCGGGCGAGGTGGAGGCGGCGCGTGCGCAGCACCGTGGCTGGGGAGGCGCCCAGGTGGCGCGCGAAGAGGCGGCGCAGGTGGCGGTCGGTGACGCCCAGCCGGTCGGACAGGCCCGACGCGTCGCCCGACTCCTCCAAGAGGCGCACCGCGCGCGAGAGCGTGGCTGCGGTCCCGGCCTGGGCAGGCGTCCCGGGTGCGGCGTCCGGCCGGCAGCGCATGCAGGCTCGGAAGCCCGCCTGCTGGGCGGCGGCGGCGCTGGGAAAGAACAGCGCGTTTTCGCGCCGTGGAGTGCGAGCCGGACAGCCCGGCCGGCAGTACACGTGGGTGGTGCGCACGCCCAGGAAGAAGCGGCCGGCGAAGCGGGCGTCCCTTCCCTCGACAGCTCGGTAGCAGGCCTCTGCGTCCATGGCGGAGGTGGATAGCAGCCGCGGATCGCTTCGTCTGGACGTGGGCGGACCTCGATTTTCCATGGATGTGAAAACGGGTGCTGATCCCCTCCCCAGGTCGGATTCTAGCGTGGGTCCCGACACTCCCCCCGCGTGCCCAACCTGGCCAAGGATGTTCCACGCGGCCGCGGCGCTCCCAGCGCGCGCCCGCTGGCACGCCCCCTGCTCCGCAGCGAGCGCGGGGGAGTCCCATGCGTACGGCCTGGCGGTGGTTGGGAGCGGCGGTTCTCGTCGGCGCGGCGGTGGCTGCGGCGTGCGGCGGCAGCGCGGGCGGCGACGGTCCGCCGGATGGGGGTGGCGGCACCGGCAGCACCGGACACGCTGACGCGGGGCCCGATGCGGGGTCCGATGCAGGACATCCGGATGCAGGCGACTCCGATGCTGGCCATCCCGATGCGGGGAACCCCGACGCGGGGACTGACGGCGGGGTGGGCGTCATCGTTCCGCCCTCTTTGGGCGCCGGCTGGACGATCTACACGTCGGACGAGGGCCTTCCCGCCTCCAACGTGATGGGCGTCTCCGCCGACGAGGCGGGCAACGTCTACGTCGCCGGCGGCGCGGCGGGCCTGTTCGTCCAGCGCGTCGGACAGGGCCGCTTCCAGCAGTTCGGCATCGCCGACGGACTGCATCCCTACGGCTACCTCGACGGCGAGATGGCGAAGTTCAAGGGCGTGCCGGACGGAACGCCGGCAGATCCCAGCCCGAGCTTGACGGCGACTCCGGTCATCTCCGTCTCCGGCGGCACTGCGGGCACGGTCTTCGTCGGATACCAGGGCAAGCCCAGGTGCGAAGACGCCTGGACCTGGCAATGCGCCGTCTGCGTACAGAGGGACGCGAACGGCAATTGCGTGCCGGGCGCCTGCACCCAGGCCACGCCGGCGTCCACCTGGGGCGATCCAGCCGTCTACAAGAGCGGCGACGCGGACAAGGTGGCGCTGAGCGGCAGCGGCATCTCGGTGGTGCACTACGACATCTTCAGCGGTCCCGGCGTGGTCGGCGGCGAGCCGGGCGGCCGCGAGAAGCTCTGCAGCATCAAGCGCATCCTTTTCGAGCACGGCACCAACAACGTCTGGTTCGGCGGCAACCACGGCTTCGCGCTGGGGAAGGCGGACTTCGCCGGCAATCCCACCTGCGCCGGCCAGATCGCTTGCGCGGGCGTGCTCGAGCATACGCATCCGGCCTTCAACGATGACTCGGGCGCGTTCGTGACCGACGACTACTACGGCATCGCCATCGACCCCATCGCGCAGGGTGGGCTGCACGACGTCTGGTTCGGCGGCGCGGCGCGCAGCACTCGTTTCCGCTACGGCGAGGCCGGGGGTAACTACTTCGAAGCAGAGAACCGGACCGAGACGTACACCAGCAAGAATGTCAACGGCGACCCTGCCGCCCTCGCCGCCTTCCACAACCGCATCGACGTCTGGCCCGACGCGGTCGGCGAATACGATTCCGCCGGCAACCCGACCTTTCCCACCAAGGCGCAATGGAACGCCGGCCTCGACGTGGTCTCGGGCATCGCCGCGGATCCGGTCGACGGCAGCGTCTACGTTGCGTCGTTCGGACGCGGCATCCGCCATCTCGATCATGACGGGAACTTCATCGAGGACCTCGCGACGCCGCTCTTCAAGAACGTGAGCGCCATCGCCATCGACGCCGACGGCAGCTTGTGGGTGGGCTACAAGTTCGTGGGAGGAATCTCGCGCCTCCACAAGGGCGCCGCCCCCGAGCACTTCTCCAAGGCGCTGGGCGATCTCGCCAACAGCCCCGTGCTCGACATTCAGGTCACGCCCACGACGCCCCGCAAGATTTTGGTCGCCTTCCAGAACGGCGCAGTCGCCGTCTACTCGGGGAACTGAGATGCGCAATGCCTTGATCCTGTTGGCCGCTGCGGCGGCGTGTGGTGGAAACCAGGTCCGCTCGCTGGACGTCGCGGTTCCGGACGCGAGCGTTCCCGATGCCAGCGTGCCGGTGCCCGACGCCGGCCACCCAGATGCGGGCCCGCCGGATGCGGGGCCTCCTGACGCTGGGCCACCGGATGCCGGACCGCCGCACAAAGCCGAGCTGATCGAGGTCCACGACAGCGCCGGATGGAAAATCTATACCGGCGCGGATGGGCTGCCTGGCACCGTGATGGGGGCCAGCGCCGACGAGGCAGGCCGTCTCTGGGTCGCGGGCGGCGGCAGCGGTGCGTTCGCGCTGATCGACGGGCGCTTCCACCAGTTCTCGACGCCGTACGAGGCCATCAGCATCGCCGGCGGACCGCAGGACGTGGCCTTCGTCGGCTACAACGGCATCGGCGACTGCGAAGACGAATGGGATCGCTTTCCCAATCACGTTGGCGCCGACCCCGCCATCTACAAGAGCGGCGACGCGGACAAGCTGATCCTCCAAGGGACCAGCGTCACGCGCGAGCATTACGACATCTCCAGCGGTCCGGGCCTCGTCGCCGCCGAGCCGTCGGGCCGCGAGAAGCTCTGCACCGTCTATCGAGTGCTCTACGACAAGAACGCCCAGCTGGTGTGGTTCGGTGCCAACCACGGATTCGCCACGGGCTTCGTGAACTCCACCGCCGTGTACGAGCACGTCCACCCCGCCATCAATGACAAGAATGGCTCGTTCATGACCGGCTTCTATTACGGCCTGGCGCTCGACACGGTGCCGCACTTCGACGCGAAGTCCGGGAAGACGCTCTTCGACGTCTGGTTCGGCGGATACATCCGCACCACGCGATTCCGCTACGGCGAGACGCTGGGCGACCTCGACGCCGCGGCCGACCTCACCCAGTTCTATGCCCACAAAGACGACGCGGGGGACATCTCCAACGATCCCCAGGCGCAGGCGGCGTTCTGGAACCGGATGGACATCTGGCCGGATCCGGTGGGCGAGCGCCGCGAAGGGGTAAACAAGGCGGGGCAGCACACCATGTGGCTCTCCAGCGAACCCGACAAGAACAACCCCGCGGACTGGAACCTCGACAACGTCACGGGCATCGCGGTGCTCAGCGATGGCTCGGCCTGGATCGGCTCGTGGAGCAACGGCATGCGCCACGTCGACCACGACGGGCACTTCATCGAGGACGCGCCGAAGATCCTTCCCGGCAAGTCCATCGGCGCCCTGGTGAGAGACCCCAGCGACGACAGCGTGTGGATCGGGTACCGCGATCAGGGCATGGGCCTTTCGCGGCTGATGCCCAACGGAGACGTCGTCCATTACGGCGCCCCGGCCGTCGGCGGACGCGTGAACAGCCAGGTCTGGGACCTGCAAATCTCGCAGGGGTCGCCGCGGCAGGTCATCGTCGCCTTCCGCTCCGGCGCGGTCGGCGTCTACACCGGCAAGTGATCAGCGCAGCGGAAGCCGCAGCTCGACTTCCGCCGCGTTGCCGGAGGCGGGGTTGCCGGTGAGCGTGAGCGGCCCCGCGTTGCGCAACAGCGGCCCGTAGACGAGGTGTGCCGCGTAGGCGCCCGCTGCGAGCGCGCCGCGCAGCGCATCCAGAGGCGTGAGCCTGGCCAGGGCGATGTCGATCTGCGCCAGATCGAGCGTGGCCTGAAGCGCGGGCCCGTCGGCCACCGGCGCATCGAAGAGCGGCGTGATCCGGAGCGCGCTGGCCAGCGACCGCGGACCTCCGAGCTGTCGCGCGTCGATGCGGTCGACGCGCTCCGTCGCGCGCGCGGCCGTGCGGAGCTCCGGCTGCGGAGGAAGGCCGAGCTGATCGAGCGCGATGGAGAGCGCGCCGATCCCTGCCGGTCCGAGGCCCGCGCGAACGCAGCCGATGCCTCCTTCGCACTCGGCCGGCGGCGCGCCGGACAGGATGGGGCTGCTCGCCACCACCAGCCCGCGCGCGACCAGCCCTGTACTCGAAGCGTCCAGCGCCAGCACTCCGGCGCGCAGCGGCTCCCCAAAGCGCATCCAGATCCAGGCGGGCCCTTTCGCGCGTGGGGCCAGGTTGCCCGGCAGCGGCACCGGCTTGGAGAGGCCGGTAAGCAGCGCCTGGGCGCTGCGCCCCGAGGCGGTCATGAGCCTTCCGCCGCCCACTTTCCCTGCCCGACGTCCGCCATGCGCCAGCCATGCCGCCAGCGCCTTGCGGGCGGCTTTCGCGTTCGCAACCGGCGCAGAGAGCCCCACGGCGCCACGGGAGAACGCCAGGAGCCGCGGGCCGCGCCGCGCAAGTCCCCACGATGGATCTTCGTCGAGCAGATCGACTCCGACATCGCCGCGCA
>DASRTX010000566.1:0-5105 GCA_035655715.1 Myxococcales bacterium
CAGCTGGCCGACACGCTGCACGCGCAGCGCGTCGGGTCCCTGGAGGCGGGCGCGCTGCTGCGCCGGGTGATGGACGAGATCGAGGTGGCGGTGCTCGCCTTTGACGGCAATGGCCGGGCCGTGCTGGCCAACCGCGCGGCCGAGAGACTGCTCGGGGTGCCCTTCGCGCGCCTCCTCGAGTCGGGTGGCCTCGACGCGGGCCGCCTCCGCCTCGCCGACGCGCTCACCGGCGAGTCGCCGCGGGTGATGGAGCTGAACATGCCCGGCGCCTCCGGCCGCTTCGAGATGCGCCGCAGCACCTTCCGCATGGGCGGCCTGCCGCACCAGCTGCTGGTGCTCGCCGACCTGCGCCGCGCGCTGCGCGAGGAGGAGCGGCTGGCGTGGCAGCGGCTGGTGCGCGTGCTGGGTCACGAGATCAACAACTCGCTCGCGCCCATCCACAGCATCTCCCGCAGCCTGCAGGGCGCCGCCCCCGAGGACGTGGAGTCGGGCCTGGCGGTGATCGAGCGCCGCGCCGGGAGCCTGATGCGCTTCATGACCGCCTATACGCGGCTGGCGCGTCTGCCGGCTCCGCAGCTGGCGGAGGTGGACGTGCCGGGCTGGGTGCATCGCGTGGCCACGCTGGAGAAGCGGCTGGACGTCCGGGTCCACGAGGGTCCGCCGCTGTCGGTGCAGGCGGACGCGGACCAGCTGGACCAGCTGCTCATCAACCTGGTGCGCAACGCAGCCGACGCCGCGCTGGAGACGGGCGGCGGCGTCGAGGTGAGCTGGGGGCTCGCGCAGCGGCAGCTGGAGGTCTGCGTCACCGACGAGGGGCCCGGCCTCGCCAGCACGGCCAACCTCTTCGTGCCGTTCTTCACCACCAAGGCGGGGGGATCGGGCATCGGGCTGGCGCTGTCGCGGCAGATCGCGGAGGCGCATCAGGGTTCGTTGTCGCTGGAGAACCGCGGGGATCGAAGGGGCGCGCGCGCCCGGCTGCGCATCCCCCTCAAGGCAGAGGCATGAGGATCCTCAGTAGTGCACCGTCACCATCACGGTTCCCGACTCCGGAAGGCGGAGGTCCGCCGCGTCGCCGTGCTGCAGCGGGCCGTCGCCCACCTGCACGGCCGGAGGGGACGCGTTGCTCGCCATCCGCAGTTGCAGCGTGCCCGCCCTCGTTGCCACCTCAGCGGACACCCGTGCCGAGGTGACGACGGCTGCGCCCACGTGGAAGGTGGCGCTCTTCTGCCTCGCCGCGGCCGGCAAGGCGGCGAGGAGCGCGAGCATCAGGGCACGAGCTGAATCGGTCATGCCGCCCCCCTTGAGCAACCGAAAGGCCAGCGGCTCGCAGCGGTGTCCTCCGATTTTGCGAAGTTGGCAAGCGGCGCGCCGCTGAACAGTGGTGCAGCAAGCACCTTGGCGGGGGGAAAGCCGGTCCCTACCTTGGTCCGGCCATGCGAACTCCGTACCTGATCTGTGCCCTCGCCGTCTGCTCCTGCGTCCGAAACCCCGCCACCGGCAAGCTCCAGCTCGACCTCCTCTCCGAATCCCAGGAGGTCGACATGGGAAAGCAGGCCAAGGTCGAGGCCGAGCAGACCTACGGCGTCTACAAGGAGAAGCCGGCGCTCAACCAGTACGTCGCGGACCTGGGCAAGCAGCTCGCCGCGGTGAGCGGGAGGCCCAACCTTCCCTGGTCCTACGAGATCGTCGAGGACTCGAGCGTCAACGCCTTCGCGCTGCCCGGTGGGCCGATCTTCGTGACCCGCGGCATCCTCGGCCACCTCAACAGCGAGGCGGAGCTGGCGGCGGTGATGGGGCACGAGACCGGCCACGTGTCGGCGCGCCACTCCGCCAACCAGATGAGCAAGGCGCAGGTGGCGCAGGTCGGGCTGGGCGTCGGCTCGGTCCTCTCGCCCACCTTGGGCTCGCTGGCGCAGGCGGCGGGCGCGGGGCTGCAGCTGCTCTTCCTCAAGTATTCACGCGACGACGAGACGCAGGCCGACGAGCTGGGCTTCCGCTTCATGACCAAGGTGGGCTACGACCCGCGGCAGATGCTCCCGCTCTTCCAGATGCTCGACGGCGTCACCAAGGAGGCGGGCGGCGGGAAGACGCCGGAGTGGCTGGAGACGCACCCCGATCCGGGCAACCGGCTGCAGGCCACCGAGCAGCGGCTGAAGACCGAGCTGAAGGGGTCGCCGGAAGGCATGAAGGTTGCGAAGGACAAGTATCTGCAGATGATCGACGGCATCGCCTTCGGCGACGATCCCCGGCAGGGCTACTTCAAGGGCGACACCTTCATCCACCCCGAGCTCAAGTTCCAGTGGACGCTGCCGCAGGGCTGGCAGCACCAGAACACGCCGGCGGCGGTGGCGGCGGCGAGCCCCAAGCAGGACGCCATCCTCCAGCTCCAGGCCGCCGGCAAGATGTCGCCGGAGGAGGCCGCGCAGAAGCTGTTCAGCCAGGAGGGCATCAAGCAGGGTCAGCCGGTGGACGTGAAGGGCGCCAAGGTGGCGCGCAGCTTCCAGGCGCAGACCCAGCAGGGCGCCATCGAGGGAGTGGCCGCCTTCATTTCCTACCACGACGTCACCTACGTGCTGCTCGGCTACGGGCCCCAGGGCGCGGCGGCCACCTATGGGAACACCTTCCTCACCTCGATGAGCAGCTTCCAGGAGCTCAAGGATTCGGCCGCCGCCAACGTCCAGCCGGCGCGGGTCAAGATCGTGAAGATCGATCAGCCCATGTCGGTGAACGACTTCAACGCCAAGTACCCGTCGACGGTGAAGGTGGAGAAGGTCGCGCTGGTCAACGCGGTGCAGGCGGGAGGGCAGATTCCCGCCGGATACGCGAAGCAGATCGTCGGCGGAACCGGGCAGCAGTAGCTCGCGCTAGAAGCTGAGCTGCTCCAGCGGGACGGGGCGGGCGAAGAAGTAGCCCTGGGCGCGCTCGCAGCCGAGCTTGCGCAGCAGCTCGGCCTGCTTGGCCGTCTCCACGCCCTCGGCCACCACGTCGATGCCGAGTCCCTTCCCGAGCAGCAGGATGCTCTGCACGATCTTGATCTTCCGCTCGTCCTCGCCCATCGCGCCGATGAAGGAGCGGTCGATCTTCAGCGCGTCGATGGGCAGCTCGTGCAGGTAGCTGAGCGACGAGTAGCCCGTGCCGAAGTCGTCGATGCAGAGACGCACGCCGGTCTCGCGCAGGTTGGTGAGCGCGGCGATGGCGGCGGCGCCGTTGCCGATCAGCATGCTCTCGGTCAGCTCCAGCCGCAGCCTGGAGGGCTCGATGCGGCAGCGCTGCAGCATCTCGCGCAGCTGGGAGGTGAACTCCGGCTGCAAGAGCTGCCGCCCCGAGAGGTTCACCGACAGCACGATGCGCTCGGGCAGCGCCGACAGCGCCCGGCAGGCTTCCTCCAGCACCCACCGTCCCAGCGGCACCACCAGGCCGGTCTCCTCCGCCAGCGGGATGAACTCGCTGGGCGGCACCAGGCCGCGCTCGCGGTGTTCCCAGCGCACCAGCGCCTCCACGCCGGTGGTGCGCCCGCTGCCCAGCTCGACGATGGGCTGGTAGTGCACGCGAAACTCGCCGCGCTCCAGCGCCCGGCGCAGCTCGTTCTCCAGGCGCAGCGCCGCCATCACCCGCTCGTGCATCGAGGAGTCGAAGACCGCGTGCCTGCAGCCGCGCACCTTGGCCCGATACATGGCGGTGTCGGCGTCCCTCAAGAGGTGTTCCACCCGCTCGGTGGCGGGGCCGCCCAGCGCGATGCCGATGGAGGCGCCGGCGAAGACCTCGTGGCCCTCGATCAGGTAGGGCGGCCCCAGCGCGCGGTGCACGCGCTCGGCGATGGCGATGGCCTCCTCCTCGCTGCCCACGCCCTCCACCAGCAAGGTGAACTCGTCTCCGCCCAGGCGCGCCACGGTGTCGCCGGCGCGGCGGCAGCTCTCCAGCCGCCGGGCGATCTGCACCAGGAGCTCGTCGCCTGCTCGGTGGCCGAGGCTGTCGTTCACCAGCTTGAAGCGGTCGAGGTCGAGGAAGAGCACGGCGAATTGCGCCGCCTCGCGCCCCTTTGCGCGGGCGAAGGCGACTTCCAGCCGGTCCTTGAAGAGCGCGCGATTGGGCAACCCGGTGAGCGGATCGTAGAAGGCGGCCTGCAGCAGGCGGGCCTGCGCCTTGCGCCGCGCGGTCACGTCGGTGGCGGCCACCAGCAGCGCGCGCCGGGACTCGAACACCACCTCGTGGACCGAGAGCTCCAGATCGTGCGCTTCTCCAGAGCAGGTGCGGTGGCGCTCCACCGCCGGCGCGCCCGAGCGCTGCTCGGCCGCCGCGCCGGGATCGAGGCGCAGGTCGGCGGACCGCATGGTGAGGAACTTCTCGTGGGGCCAGCCGTAGTGCCGCACCGCCGCTTCGTTGACGGCGAGGAACATGCCCGTCTCAGCGTCCTCCACCCACATCGGCTGCGGGTTGTTCTCGAAGAGGATCCGGTAGCGCTCCTCGGAAGCGCGCAGAGCGTCGAGCACGCGCACGCGTTGGGTCACCTCGCGGGTGAGCAGCAGGGTGGCCTGCTCGCCATGGTATTGCACCGGGCTGGCGCTGACCTCCAGCACCGTCTCCAGCGTTCCGCGGCGCAGGACGGTCTCGAACCTCCGCCCGCGGGCGATGGCGGCGCGCGCCACCCCCGCGTCGGACCAGAGGCTGTGCACCGACGAGCCCAGCATCCCCTCGCGTGGGATGCCGTAGAGCTCGCTGGCGCGCGGGTTGGCGTCCTGGATGATGCCGGTGCGCGGGTCGACGACGATCAGCGCCTCGGAGACGCTCTCGAAGAGATCGTGGTAGCTGCGCTCCACCTTGCGCAGCACGTCCTCGGGCGGCTTCTGCTCGATGACGCGCCCAAGCTCCGCGCAGGCGCGGGCGATTCCGGAGAGCAGCGCGTCGTCGGGCGGCTCGGCGGCGGCGGAGAAGAACTCGACGGCGGCCAGCGTCTTCTGGCGCCCCACGGCGGGAAAGGCGAAGACCGCCGCCGCGCCGTCCTCCGCATCGGGGCGCCACTGCGGCTCGCCTTCGCGGAGCACCGTGGCGGCGAGCGCGCCTGCGTGTCGGCGCCGCCGCTCCGCGATGCGGCGCAGCGCGGACAG
>DASRTX010000567.1:0-11830 GCA_035655715.1 Myxococcales bacterium
CGGCCTGCGCCTCGACGCGGTGCACGGCATCCTCGACGACTCGCCCAGGCACATCCTCCAGGAGATCGCCGACGCGGTGCACGGGGAAGGCGCCTTCGCCATCGCCGAGAGCGACCTCAACGACGTCAAGCTGATCGAAGAGGACCGCCTCGACGGCTCCTGGGCGGACGACCTGCACCATGCCATCCACGTGGCGCTCACCGGCGAGTCGCAGGGCTATTACGCCGACTTCCAGGACCCGCTTCCGCAGATGGTCGCGGCCCTCGAACGCGGCTGGTACTACGAGGGGCAGCACAAGCCGAGCTTCGGCCGGCCCCACGGCACCAAGGCCGCGCACCTGCGCGCGCGCCATTTCGTGGTCTGCGCGCAGAACCACGACCAGATCGGCAACCGCGCCCTGGGCGAGCGCCTCAGCGCCCTGACCGACGAAGGCGGCCTGCGCGCTGCCGCCGCGGTGATCGCCCTGCAGCCCGCGCTGCCGCTCTATTTCCAGGGCGAGGAGTGGGCGGCGAAGGAGCCCTTCCAGTACTTCGTCTCCCACTCCGATCCCGCGCTGGCGGAGTCGGTGCGGCAGGGACGGCGCGAGGAGTTCAAGGCGTTTTCCTGGGCCGCGGAAGTGCCGGATCCCATGGCCGAGGAGACGTTCCAGCGCAGCAAGATCGATCGCGCGCGCAAGGACGCCGGCGCGCTGCGCTGGCACAAGGCCCTGCTGAAGCTGCGGCGCGAGAACCCGGCGCTGCAGGACGACGCGCGCAAGTCGGTGCGAGCCTCGAGCCAGGGCAAGGTGCTGCTGCTGCGTCGCGGTCCCATCCTCCTGGTGGCGTCGTTCGACCCGGAGCCGGCGGAAGTGAAGCTGCCGGACGGCTCCTGGCGCGTGCTGCTGGACTCCGGCGCGGCGGAAGTGCGCGGCGACCGGGCGCGCATGCGCGGGCGCGGCGCCGTGGTACTGGAGCATGCGTGAGGTTGCGCATCGTTCCGCTCGGCACCAGCGCGGGGCGGCCCACGCTGCAGCGCGGGGCCTCGGCGCTGGCCATCGCGGCGGAGGGCTCGTGGGTGATGTGCGACTGCGGCGAGGGCGCGCAGCTCGCGGCGCTGCGCGCCGGCCTCTCCCTCTCCCGGTTGGACGCGGTGCTGATCACGCACCTGCACGGAGATCACTTCAACGGGCTGCCCGGCCTGCTCGGCACGCTGGGGCTGGAGGGGCGGCAGCGCCCGCTGGTGGTGGCGGGACCGGAGGGCATCACCGGGGTCCTGGAGCACCTGGCGCGCGCCGGATCGCTCGGCACCGGCGACATGGAGGTGCGCGTCTTCGAGCAGGAGGGCAACGGCGGGGAGGTCCGGATCGCCGGATCGCAGTTCATCGTCGACAGCCGGCCGCTGGAGCACCGGGTCCAGACCTACGGGTACCGCGTGGCCCTGCCCGACCGGCCCGGCAACCTGGACGTGGAGAAGGCCGACGCCGCCGGCGTGCCGCGCGGGCCGCTGCTGGCGGAGCTGAAGGCGGGCCACGCGGTGACGCTGCGCGATGGCCGCATCGTCTCGCCGGACGGCCTGGTGGGTCCAACCCAGCGCGGGGCGGCGGTGGCGTACGCGCTCGACACGATTCCCTGCCGGAGCGCGGTTGCGCTGGCCCGCGGCGCCGACGCGCTGGTGCACGAGGCCACCTACGAGCACGCTCGCGCAGCGCTGGCCCATGACCGCGGACATTCCACCGGGGTGGAGGCCGCTCGCATTGCCGCGGAGGCCGAGGCGGCCAGGCTGGTCCTCACCCACTTCTCGCCCAGCGTGAACGGCGACTCCGTCGCCGACGAGGCCCGCTCCATCCATCCGCACATCATCCCGGCGGAGGATCTGGCGGAGATCGCCATCTAAATTCGGGGACACGATACGGAATCTTACGTACCGTGTCCCCGAATTAGCGGAGCTCGGTGCGCAGGCGCAGATAGCCGGCCAGCTTGAACTCGTCGCCGTGCTGGAGGACGCGCCGCTGGATCCGCTTGCCTTCGAGGAAGGTGCCGTGCTCGGTGCCCAGATCTTCCAGCAGCCAGCCCTCGTCGCCCTGGGTGATCTGGAGATGGCGCGTCTCGATCTGCGGCGAGTTCACCCAGACGGTGCACCTGCGCTCGCTGCCCACGATGCAGGGCACGTCGATGACCTCCATCGGCATGCCGCGCCCCTCGAGACCGCGGCCGTCGAGCAGCAGATAGAGGCGCTGTGGCAGCGCGCCGCGCCCGGGCGGCGGCGGCCTCGATCGGCCCTGCGCCTCTGGCGGCGCGGCCGGCGGCGCGCTCCGTTCGAGCAATTCCCGCAGCGCGCGCAGCTCCGCCTCCTCTTCGCTCACGCCCAGCGCCTTGGCCGCGCGGGTGCGCAGCTGCTCCAGCTCGGAAGGCTTCTTCTTCGCGGCGGTCTTCGCAGGCATGCTCAGCTCCTCTCCACGAACTCGGCGTGCAGCTTCCTCACGCAGTCCTTCGCCGACTCGCGGGCCACCAGGAAGGCGATCCGCAGCGGCGCCACCAACACGTGGCGGGGCTCGATTCCCAGCGCGCGCAGCGCACGATCGAGCGGCTCCTTGGAAGAGCCGATGCCGGTGCCCACCACGCTCACCTGCGCGAGGCCCTCCTCCACCGCCGCGACGGAGCGCAGCTCGGCGAGGAGCGCGGGCAGCCCGTGGACGTTCTCCAGCGGCACGATGGCGTGCGCATCCCAGCACTCGCGCGGCCAGGCGCCATGGCGCTGCAGGACGTCGAGCACCGATCGGTCGGGCCCCCGCACTACGAGGATCTCCGCATCCAGGGCCACGCCCGAGATGCGCAGCTCGCGGGTGGCGGCGCGCTGCACCCGGGTGCCCGGGCCCTGGGTGAAGGTGCTGCGCGCATGGATGGTGATGCCGCGGTCGCGCGCGAACTCCACCGCCTGCGCGTTGAGCACCTTGGCCCCCGCCAGCGCCAGCTCCTGCATCTCCTCGTGCGACAGCTCGGAGAGCCGCTTGCTGCCCTGCACGATGCGAGGATCGGCCGTGTAGACGCCGTCCACGTCGGAGCAGATCTCGCAGACCTCGGCCTCCAGCGCCGCAGCCAGCGCCACGGCGGTGGTGTCGCTGCCGCCGCGCCCGAGGGTAGTCACTTCCTTCTCCCGGGAGACGCCCTGGTAGCCGGCCACGATCACCACCTTGCCGCGCTCCAGCGCCTCGAGGATGCGCACCGGCCGCACCTCCACGATGCGCGCGCTGGTGTGCGCCCCGTCGGTGATGATGCCGCTCTGCGATCCGGTGAAGCTGACCGCGTCCACGCCGCGGGCGTGCAGGGCCATGCCCAGCAGGGCCATGGAGATGCGCTCGCCGGCGGTGAGCAGCATGTCGAGCTCGCGCCTGTGCGGGTCGGCGGTGACCTTGCGGGCCAGCGCCAGCAGCTCATCCGTGGTGTCACCCATGGCCGACACCACCACCACCACTTGGCTGCCCGTGGCGCGGGTCTGCGCCACGCGCTCTGCCACGCGCTGGATCTTTTCCGCGTCGGCGACCGACGAGCCGCCGTATTTCTGCAGGATCACACGCACGACTTCAGTCTATCTCGACCTGGCGACGGCCTGCTTGACAGAAATTCGCGGTGCTTTAGTAAATACGCGCCCCGTCGGGAAGTGACGGAGCACGCGCGCTGTTCGGAGCCGCAAATGCCGTGAGGAAAAATCGATGATCGAAGTCTCTCATCTGGTCAAGAGCTACCGCGACCTGAAGGCCGTCAACGACGTCAGCTTCAAGGTGGAGAAGGGCGAGATCCTCGGGTTCCTGGGCCCGAACGGCGCCGGCAAGACCACCACCATGCGCATGATCACCGGCGTGCTTCCTCCCACGTCCGGGTCGGTGAAGGTGGCCGGTTTCGACGTCTTCGAAAAGGCGATGGAGGTGAAGCGGCGCATCGGCTACCTGCCCGAGACGCCACCGGTCTACACCGACATGACGGTCCGCGCGTACCTGCGCTTCGTCGCCGAGATCAAGGGCGTGCGGCGCAAGCAGCGCCAGGGCGAGGTGGACCGCGTCGCGGTGACGACCAACTGCGACAAGTTCATCCAGCGCGTGATCGGCAACCTCTCCAAGGGCCAGCGGCAGCGCGTGGGCCTGGCGCAGGCGCTGCTCAACGACCCGGAGGTGCTGATCCTCGACGAGCCCACGGTGGGTCTCGACCCGGCCCAGATCATCGAGGTGCGCGAGCTGATCAAGTCGCTGGCAGGCAAGCACACCATCATCCTCTCCACCCACATCCTTCCCGAGGTGGTGGCCACCTGCCAGCGCGTGCTGATGCTCGCCTCCGGCAGGGTGGTGGCCGACGACACGCTCAAGGGCCTGCAGAAGACCCATGCCGGCGCCGCCACCGCCGACGGCGGCATGGGACCCGCGCCCTCGCTCGAAGAAATCTTCCTCAAGCTCACTTCGGCCTGACCGACCATGAAAAACGCCATCGCCATCGCCAAGAAGGAGCTGAACATCTACTTCGCGACCCCCATCGCGTACGTGATGTTCACGCTCTTCGTCGTCATCGGATCGTACTTCTTCCTCCGGCTGTTGGGCGCCTACGAGCAGGCCTCGCTGCAGTTCATGCGCTTCAACCAGCCCGAGGCCGCCAACCGGCTCAACTTCCAGGACGTCATCTTCCGCAACCTCTTCGGCAACCTGGGCGTGATCCTCGTCTTCATCATTCCCTTCCTCACCATGCGGCTTGTGGCCGAGGAGAAGCGGCAGAAGACCATCGAGCTGCTCTACACCACGCCGGTCACTCCCTCGCAGATCGTCTGGGGCAAGTACCTGGCCTCGCTGGTCATCCTCACCTGCGCGCTCTTGCTCACCGTCACCTATCCGGCGCTGGTGCAGCTCGTCGCCAAGGACGCCAACGGCGTGGAATGGCGCTCGGTGGGCCTCGGCTACCTGGGCCTCTTCCTGATGGGCGCGGCCTACATGGCCATCGGCCTCTTCATCTCCTCGCTCACCGAATCGCAGGTGGTGGCGGCCCTGATCACCTTCGTGGTCCTGCTGATGACCTGGATCATCGGCTGGAGCTCCAGCGAGTCGGAGGGCTGGATGCGCGAATTCGTCACCTACCTGGCGGCGGTGAGCCATCTCGACTCGTTCGGCAAGGGAACGCTGGACCTGAAGGACGTGGTCTACTTCCTCTCCATCATCACCCTCGGCCTGTTCGCGACCAACCGCGCGGTCGAGTCCCACCGCTGGAGCTGAACCGATGAATCTCAAGAATTGGGGCCGGATCGCCGGCCTGTTCGGCCTGGTGCTGCTGTTCAGCGCCGGCTTCAACTGGATCTTCGTCACCGGCAGCATCGCCAGCCTGGGCGTGATCGCGCGCCTGGCGGTGGCGGTGGCGGGCATCGCGTTCTGGCTGGTCACCAACCGCGGCGAGCACCCGCTGGGCCGCGGCGCCTTCTACGGCACGGTCAGCGCCGTCTCCGGGGTCGTGCTGGTGGCCGCGCTGGTCGGCGCCAACTACATCGCGGTCAAGAAGCCCAAGACGTGGGACCTGACCAAGGATCGCCTCTACACGCTCTCGGACCAGACCGTGGGCGTGCTCAAGGGTATCAAGGATCCGGTCACCGTGCAGGGCTTCTTCGCCGGCAGCGAGCCCGAGTACGCGGAGCTGAAGTCGCGGCTCGAGCAGTACACAGCGCAGACCGACAAGCTGAAGGTCGAGTTCATCGATCCGTACAAGCACCCGGCGCAGGTGAAGGAAGCGAACATCTCGCAGTCCGGACCCCGGCTGATCGTCAAGAGCGGCGGCAAGGAGGCGCGCGCCAAGGAAGTCTCCGAGGAGTCCTTGACCAACGCGCTGATCGAGGTCACGCGCGGCGTCACCAAGAAGATCTACTTCACCAAGGGCCACGGCGAGCACGCCGTCGCCGACAACACCGAGCGCGGCCTCAAGGCCTTCGTCGACGACCTCAAGAGCGAGGGGTACCAGAGCGCGGAGATCCTCCTCGCCGAACACAAGGAGATGCCCTCCGACGCGCAGGCGGTGGTGGTGGCGGGCCCGGCGGCCGCCTTCAGCGACGGCGAGGTGAAGCTGCTCAAGGAGTGGGTGGAGAAGGGCGGCAAGCTGGTGGCGATGATCGACGCCTGGTCGCAGACGGGGCTGGAGCCTACCTTCGAGTCCTGGGGCATCCACCTCGGCAAGGACGAGGTGATCGATCCCGAGGCGCAGAACCCTGAGGTCGCCATCGCCCAGACGTACGCCGACCACCCGATCACGCAGCCGCGCAGCTCCGCGTTCGCGCTCGCCACCATCTTCCCTGTGGCCCGGTCCGTGTCCCCCGCGGCGAAGCCGGCGGCGGACTGGACGCTGACCGAATTGGCCAAGACGGGGCCGAGGGCATGGGGCGAGACCAACTCGCTCTCCAGCGGCAAGGTGGAGTTCAACGCCGGCCAGGACCTCAAGGGCCCGGTGACGCTGGCCATCAGCGCAACCCACGGCGGCGAGACGCGCGTGGTGGTGGTGGGCAACTCGCTCTTCGCCGCCAACGGCTACTACCGCCTCTCCGGCAACAAGGACTTCGCCCTCAACTCCGTCTCCTGGGTGGCGAAGGAGGAGTCGCGCATCTCCATCCGGCCCAAGCAGCGGCAGGGAAATCGCCTCTTCCTCAGCGCGGACCAGAAGCACACCATGACGCTCTTCGCCTTCGACCTGCTGCCGTTCGGGCTGCTCTTCGCCGGCCTGGTGGTGTGGCAGACCCGCAAGAGCCGGTGATCGAGCCATGAAGCAAACCACCAAGACGCTTTTGGGTCTCCTCGCCCTCCTGGTCATCGCCGGCGCCATTGGCGGCGCGGTCCTCTGGACCAACAAGGACGAGGCGAAGAAGGCCGAAGAGAAGCAGAAGACCGACAAGCTGTTCGACTTCGACAAGGCGCAGGTGAAGTCGCTGCGCATCTCCAAGGACGGGCAGCAGGTCGCGCAGCTGGAGAAGGGCGACAAGGGCTGGCGTTTGCTGAAACCGGTGCCGGCCGACGGCGACTTCCCCATGATCGACTCGCTGCTCGGGTCGCTCGGCTCGCTGAAGCAGAAGAAGGAGATCGAAGGCGCCAAGGACTTGCAGCAGTTCGGTCTGGCGACGCCCGCGGTCGAGGTCGCGCTCAAGCTCCAGGACGGCAAGGAGCTGGGCCTGCAGATCGGCGCCGAGAACACCTTCGACAACACGCTTTATGCCAAGCGCATCGGCGACGGGACCGTCCGCGTGATCGACAGCTACCAGAAGGCCACCTTCGACAGGACGGCCTTCGACCTGCGCGAGAAGCGGGTGGCCCAGCTGGAAGACAGCATCGACGTGAAGCGCGTCGAGGTGACCGGCCTGAAGTTCCCGTACACGCTGGAAAAAGAGGGCGGTTCCTGGAAGGTGAACGGAGCTCCGGCGGATACCGCCAATGCCGACGCCGTGGGAAATGCGCTCAAGAACCTGCGGGCCACGGCCGTCGCGTCGGAGAACGCCACCAGCCTGAAAGAGTTCGGCCTCGACAAGCCGCTGGCCACCGTGAAGGTCACGGCCGGCGAGACGACGCGGACCGTGCTCATCGGGCAGGCGAAGGGCGGCGCGGTGGCGCAGAAGACATACGCCAAGCGGGCCGACAGCCCGGTCGTGTACGAGGTCGACAAGCAGATCCTGGCCACGCTGACGAAGCAGCCCTTCGATCTGGCGAACAAGGAGCTGGCCAAGGTCGATCGCGAGGCCTTGCGCAAGGCGGTCTTCGAATCGCCGGCCGGCAAGGTGGTCATCACCCGGAGCAAGAACACGCCTTCCGACGGCGGAATCGCCGAAGAGACGTTCACGGTGGTGGAGCCGCAGAAGGGGCCAGCGAAGAAGTGGAAGGTCTCCTCCGCGCTCTACACGGCGGGTTCGCTGCGCGCCGTCTCGTTCGAAGGGCCGGTGCCCGCGGAGAAGGACCTGGCCAAGTACGGCCTCGACAAGCCGAAGACGGCCACGATGCTGGGCGAGGGCGACAAGGTGCTGGCGCGCATCCGCATCGGCGCGGAGAAGGATGGCAAGCGCTATGCGCTGGCCGACGGCTTCGACAAGCTGGTGCTGGTCGACAAGGGCATCGTCGACGACTTCCCCTGGACGGCGGCCGACGCCCTGGAGTCGCCACCCGCGCCTGCCACGCCGCAGGCGAGCAAGTAGGCGTCCTCCAATGCTACGGGCTGCGCCCTCCGCCCGGCTCCGGGCAAAGCCCGGAGCCTCCTCCAATGCTACGGGCTGCGCCCTCCGCCCGAAACAGTTGCGGGAATGCGGAGGATCCGGTATCCAACCGCGTTCCCGCTTCCTCGAGGAGTCGTAGATGGCTCGCGTCACCGTCGAAGATTGCCTTCCGCTGGTCGACAACCGCTTCGCGCTGGTGCTGCTCGCCACCAAGCGCGCGCGCCAGCTGATGGCCGGGGCGCGGCCGCTCATCGAGGCCAAGGACAAGCCGCCCGTGCTGGCGCTGCGCGAAGTCGCAACCGGCAAGGTGCGCTTCGACCGGCCGGTGCGCGCGGCCCTCGAGGGGCAGTACGACAACGAGAAGCTCCCGCAGGGAGCCGCGCCGGCCCGGAAGTAGTCGGCCCTTCTACTCGCAGACGCAGGCGGCGCCGGTCAGATCACGCGGCGCGCCGGGCTTGACCACCAGCTTGCAGTTCGGCCCCTGGGCCAGGCAGATCTGCTCGGCCTGCGCCCTCCGCTCCGCGTGCTTGCGCGGGGCGCGCTTCGCCGGCGTGGGGGAGGCGAGCACCACGCCCCACCCGATGCCGATGGTCAGCAGCGAGCCGATCAGCAGCCTCATGAACGCAAGACTTGCCTCAGGCGGCCCAGGCCACGGCGCCCTGTGCGAGCGCCGAGAACTTTTCCCCACCTGACAGCCTGTACAGCCGGCGGGCCTCGCGCAGCAGCCCCTCCAGCCTTCCCGCCAGCACGTAGCGCGCTTCCCAAGCCCTGGCGCAGGCCGCTGCCAGCGCCGAGGCGAGCCGGTACCGATCCCGCTCGGGGGTGGTCAGCCCGGCCCGCAGGACGCTGCGCTCGAACAGGCTGCGCCGCAGAGCCGGAGAGGCGCCCCGCCGGCCGGTGGCCCAGAGCTGCAGCAGCACCGCCAGGTACTTGTCCAGCTCGCCCTGCGCCTCCAGCTCGAGCTGGGAGACCTGGCCGCCCTGCCCCGCGCGATGGGCGAGATAGAGGAAGTGCGACACGCCTTCCGCCGCGGCGCAGAACCCCGCGAGCCGCTCCCGCGTCCACGGCTCCGACGCCGCGCGCCCGAGCTGCGCCAGCACCGCCTCGTCGAGGAACAGCCCCACGTGCAGCTGCTCGCCGTGGTCGCGCAGCAGCAGCGCTTCGTGGGGGCTGGACAAGGGCGCGTGCCGCTCGCGAAATGCGCGGTCCACCAGGAACTCGCGCACCGGCGCTGCCTGGATTCCGTGCACGGACTGGAGGAGTTGCTGCAGCTGAGCCAGGCCCAGCAGCGCGCTCACTGCACGAACCCTTTTTTCGGCACCACGCCCTGGCGCACCAGCAGCGTGGCCAGGCGGTCGCTGCCGGTCTTCAGCCAACGCTCGTAGAGGCGCACCACCCCGGCGTTGGTGGAGGCCACCGTCCGCTCCGAGACCTCGTTGAGCAGGTCGACCAGGAGCCTGAACTTCTCCGACAGCTCGTTCCAGAGGCTGCGCTCCATGGCGTGCCGCGCCACCGCATCGTACGCGCGGCCGCCCATGGCGATGTAGTAGTCGACGTCCACCAGGGACGACCGCCGCTGGAGCGAGTCGGGGAAGAAGCCGGAGACGAACAGCGAGGTGTCGCCCAGCCGCCGCAACAGGCGCAGGCGGGCAGGCCCCGCCTCCTCCAGCGCCTCCTTGAGCAGGAAGGCGAGCGGCCGCTGCTGCAGGCTGCCGTCCTCGGCCTCGACGTAGAGGGCCTGGGAGGCGAGAAATTCGTGAAGGAGGTTCACCAGGTAGAGCTCGGTGAAGGGCTGGACGCGCGCCCGCTGGTTCTCGATGGCGCTGGTCAACAGTTCGCGAAAGAAATCGCGGATCGATTGCGAGCTCAGGATCGGCGCGTCGGCCAAGAACACCTCCTGTCTACATAGAGTACGGCCAAACGGCGCTTCGGCAAGTTGCCGAACCCCTTGACACCCCCTCACACACGGTTACATTGCCCGCGCTTTGGCACTCTCCCCATCCGAGTGCCAGCACCCCACAGGGAGGAAAACCTCATGAAGATTCGGCCTCTGCAGGATCGCGTGATCGTCAAGCGCGTGCAGGAGGAGGAGAAGACCAAGGGCGGCATCATCATCCCCGACACCGCCAAGGAAAAGACCATCGAAGGCGAGATCATCGCCGTCGGCAACGGGAAGATCCTCGAGGACGGCAAGGTCCGGGCGCTGGACATCAAGGCCGGCGACCGCGTGCTGTTCTCCAAGTACGCCGGGACCGAGATCAAGATCGACGGGCAGGAGCACCTCATGATGCGCGAGGAAGACATCCTCGGCGTGATCGAGAAGTAAGGAGACCGCACCAATGGCCAAGGAAATTCTCTTCGACGTTCGCGCCCGCGAGGCGATTCTCAAGGGCGTCAACACGCTGGCTGACGCCGTCAAGGTCACGCTCGGGCCCAAGGGCCGGAACGTGGTGATCGAGAAGTCGTTCGGCTCCCCCACCATCACCAAGGACGGCGTGACGGTGGCCAAGGAGATCGAGCTGGAGAACAAGTTCGAGAACATGGGCGCGCAGATGGTGAAGGAGGTCGCCTCCAAGACCTCCGACGTGGCCGGCGACGGCACCACCACCGCCACCGTTCTCGCCCAGGCCATCTTCCGCGAAGGCGCGAAGCTGGTGGCCGCGGGCAACAACCCGATGGAGATCAAGCGCGGCATCGACAAGGCCGTCGAGGTGGTGGTGGCCGAGCTGAAGAAGCTCTCCCGCCAGACCCGCGACCACAAGGAGATCGCCCAGGTGGGCATCATCTCCGCCAACGGCGACACCGATATCGGCACCAAGATCGCCGAGGCGATGGAGAAGGTGGGCAAGGAAGGCGTGATCACGGTCGAGGAGGCCAAGGGCCTGGAGACCACGCTGGAAGTGGTCGAGGGCATGCAGTTCGACCGCGGCTACCTCTCGCCCTACTTCGTCACCGACCCGGAGCGGATGGAGGCGGTGCTCGAGGATCCGTACATCCTCATCAACGAGAAGAAGATCGCCTCGATGAAGGACCTGCTCCCGCTGCTCGAGCAGGTGGCGCGCGCCGGCAAGCCGCTGCTCATCATCGCCGAGGAAGTCGAGGGCGAGGCGCTGGCCACGCTGGTGGTCAACAAGCTGCGCGGGGGCCTCAAGGTCGCGGCGGTCAAGGCGCCGGGCTTCGGCGATCGCCGCAAGGCGATGCTCGAGGACGTCGCCACCCTCACCGGCGGCAGGTTGATCGCCGAGGACCTGGGCATCAAGCTGGAGACGGTGACCCTCAAGGACCTGGGCCGGGCCAGGCGCGTGCTGATCAACAAGGATGACACCACGGTTGTCGACGGCGCCGGTGCCAAGGACGAGATCCAGGGCCGGATCGCGCAGATCAAGGCGCAGATCGAGGAGACGACCTCGGACTACGACCGCGAGAAGCTGCAGGAGCGCCTGGCGAAGCTGGCGGGCGGCGTCGCCGTCATCCGGGTCGGCGGCGCGACCGAGGTCGAGGTGAAGGAGAAGAAGGACCGGGTGGATGACGCGATGCACGCGACCCGCGCCGCGGTCGAGGAAGGCGTCGTTCCAGGCGGCGGGATTTCGCTCCTCTATGGCATCAAAGCGCTCCACGAGCTGCAGGCCGAAAACGACGACCAGAA
>DASRTX010000568.1:0-7508 GCA_035655715.1 Myxococcales bacterium
AACTGAAAGGTGGCCGCGCCCTTGGGACAGAGCCGCCCGCGGGAGACCGGCGAATCTTCGTCGCCCTCGATGTCGACGATGCGCTCGTCTTTGACGTAGACGTTCTGCCCGCAACCTACCGCGCAGTAGGGGCAGATGGACTTGTGGACCTGCGCGCCCTCGATCCGCGGCCTCAGCGCCGCGCTGCGATCCGACCACGCCGAAGCGCCCAAGCCGGTGGCGTCGCCGCTCGCTGCCTGGCGGGCGGCTGGCCACATGTGGGACAGCACCTTGAACACGCCCATGTGTTCAAACTAGGGCGTCCCGTGCGCCGCGGCATTCGTTGGGATCCCAACGACCCTACTTGCCTCGCTTCTGATACGTACCCATCAGCTCCGCCTTGCCGAGGAGGTGCCCGGCGAACGCTCGCTCGAGCCGCTGGCGGGTAGGCGTCCCGAGGTCCTCGAGCATGCGGTCGAGCGCATGCAGGACGAAGAAGTATCGGTGCCGGCCGATGGGCGGACAGGGCCCGCCGTAGCCGGTGCGCTTCCAGTCGTTCAGGCCCGGCAGCGTGCCTTGGGGCAAGGCGCTCTCCGCCACACCCTGCGCAAGGCCCTTGCAGTCGGGCGGCAGGTTGTAGAGCACCCAATGCACGTAATCCATCCGCGGGGCGGCGGGGTCCGGAGCGTCGGGATCGTGGACGATCAAGACCAGGCTCTTCGCGCCCTGCGGAGCGCCGGAGAACTCCAGCGCGGGGGAGACGTCCTTGCCCTCGCAGGTGTGCAGCTGCGGGATCTCGCCACCGTGCGCGAAGGCGGATGAGCGGAGGGTCAGCATGCGCGCACTCTGCTCCACGAGGCGCGAAGGTCAAGCGGCGGCGTGGTACAGAAGTCGGGTGCAGAAGCCGCGAGTCTTCATCACGCGCAGGCTGGCGCTCGCCCCGCAGCGCGTGCTGGGGAGCGGCATCGAGATCGACCAGAATGACGAGGAGGGAGGGCTTGCACGCGCCGAGCTGTTGCGCCGGGTCCGCGAAGCGTCGGCGCTGCTTCCCATCCTCGCCGACCGCGTGGATACCGAGTTGCTGGACGCCGCGCCTCGTCTGCGCGTGGTTGCCAACCATGCGGTCGGCTACGACAACATAGATGTGCCGGCCTGCACCGCGCGCGGCGTCTGGGTGACCAACACGCCCGACGTGCTCACCGACGCCACGGCCGACCTGACCTGGGCGCTGATCCTGGCGCTGGCGCGACGCCTGCGCGAAGGCGAGCGGATGGTGCGCGCCGGCGCGTATCGCGGCTGGGCGCCCACCATGCTGCTGGGCCGCGACCTGACCGGCCACACGCTGGGGATTCTGGGCTACGGCCGCATCGGCCGCGCCGTCGCGCGCCGTGCCGAAGGGTTTGGCATGCGCGTCCTCTTCACCGCCCGCGGCGGCGGCGTGCCGTTCGACGAGTTGCTCTCCGAGTCCGACGTGCTCTCCATCCACTGCCCGCTCACGGCGCAGACGCGCCACCTCTTCGGCCCCGCGGAGCTGCTGCGGATGAAGAAAGGCGCCGTCCTGGTGAACACCGCGCGGGGACCCATCGTCGACGAGGCGGCGCTCGCGGCCGCGCTGGCGGCGGGCCACCTGGGCGGGGCGGCGCTGGACGTCTTCGAAAACGAGCCGGCGGTCGACCCCGGCCTGATCGGCCGCGACGACGTAGTCCTGCTGCCGCACCTGGGCAGCGCCACGCAGGAAACGCGCGAGAAGATGGCCACCATCGCGCTGGAGAACGTCGAGCTGGTTTTGCGCGGCGAGCGCCCGCGCACGCCGGTCAACGAGGTGCAAAAGCGATGAAGTCGCTGACGCGCAAGCTGACGCTGCACACCGAGGAGCGGATGGCGTTCGTGAACATCACCGCCGAGGTGGAGAAGGCGGTGGCCGAGGCCGCCGTGCGCGAAGGCCTCTGCCTGGTGAACGCCATGCACATCACCGCCAGCGTCTTCATCAACGACGACGAGCCCGGCCTGCACGAGGACTACAAGCGCTGGCTGGAGCAGCTGGCGCCCTTCGACGCCAGCCCGCAGCGCTACCACCACAACCGCACCGGCGAGGACAACGGCGACGCGCACCACAAGCGGCAGATCATGGGCCGCGAAGTGGTGGTGGCCATCACCGGCGGGAAGCTCGACTTCGGCCCCTGGGAGCAGATGTTCTACGGAGAATTCGACGGCCGTCGCGACAAGCGAGTGCTGATCAAGATCATCGGCGAGTGAGTGCGATTCCCTATTGTCGCACCGTGTGAAGCAACATGTAGCCGCGGCCGTCGGGGCCGAAACCGGCCGCGTTGCGGACATTGACCACCAGCTCGCCGGTGGAGAGCTGCCAGTAGACGTCGGTGCGGACGTCGTCGTTGGGCACGGCCTGGGAGACGGTGAGGAGCTGCTTCCAGGTCACGCCGTCGCCGCTGCCCCAGATGGTCCCCTTGGTCCAGCCCGGACCCTCGACGTCGGCGCCTTCCTCGTGCGTGGTTCCGACCACGTAGCCGCCCGCGCCGCCGGCGATGGCGAAGGTGGAGTAGCTGGCGGAGGGCAGCGTGACGTAATCCGTCTCCACTCCGTTGAGCGCGATGCGCGCGATCTGCGGCTGGTCCGGCGTGGAGCCGCGGAAGCTGATGTCCTGGCCGCAGAGGAACGAGCCATCGGAGAGGACCACGCCGTCTACGATGTCGCCGGCCTGCGTGCCGGCGGTGATCGCCGCCCAGGTCGCGCCGCCATCGGTGGAGCGGAAGAGGCCCGACTGCGCGTCGAAGTCGCCGAAGAAGGCGAAGAGCGCGTGGCGCGCCGGGTCGGCGATCAAACCGTGCGCGTGCCGATGACCCTGGAAGGTGAACTGCACGCTCCACGTGGCGCCGCGGTCGAGCGATTTCCACAGTCGGATGGGCGTGGAAGCGCTGGTGAAGACCTGGTACTCGACGAAGTACACGACGCCGTCCAGCTCGGCGAAGCTGTGCGGCGCGAGCGCGCGGAACTGGCCGAGGGCGAGCACGTCCTTCCAGGTGGCCCCGTGATCGGTGGACCGGGCGATGGCGTGCCCCGACGCCTCCGCCATGTCGGCCAGGAGCGTGCCGTCCGAGAGCGCGGTCATCACCCAGAACGTGCCGCTGGCGGCGTTTCCGCGCTTCGACCAGCTGCGCCCGTCCACGGTGGACCAGAGCTCAGCGTCGCCGTTGGAGAGGTTGGTTCCGTAGGCGGTGCCGGCCGGATCCACCGCCATCAGATCGAAGCCCGGCTCGGTCCAGGTGACGGTAGCCGCCAGCGAGGTGCCGCCGGGCGCGCCGGCATCGGGCGGACCCGCGTCCGGGGGACCTGCGTCGGGCGCACCGGCATCCGGCGTCCCGGCGTCCGGTGTGCCTGCGTCCGGCGGAGGTGGGGGTGGGGGAGGCGGCGCCGCGCTGGAGCCGGTGAGGGTGAAATCGTCGAAGTGGATTCCGGAGACGCTGGCGGCAATGCCTGCCGCGCCTGCCGCGGTGAGGGCGGCGCCCGCTTCGGTGGCGGTCAGCTTCGACACGCCGTCCACGAACCCAGTGAGGGTGACTGGACCCGCCCCCTGCACCGCGAAGGTGAACGCGTGCATGACGGTGAGATCCGAGATGCCGCTGGCCACGCCACCCAGGACCGTCTTGGTGGCGCCGTTATAGCGGCGGATCTCCAAGCGGCCCGCCGCGGTCAGCGCCAGCGCATACCGGTTCGCGCCCGACGAGCGCAACTCGAGCATCGCCTCGCCGCCGCCGAAGTTCCTCATCTTCGCGTCGATGCGGCAGTCGGAGCAGCTGACGCCGGCGGCTGCGGCGCGGTCCAGCGTATCGAGATCGGAGTTGGCACGGTTGTCGTCGCGCCAGGCACCGGCCACGATGGTCCACCTGGGGCCGAGGCCCGACGTCACGGTGCGGTTGAAGTCGTCGCTGAAGAGCACGCCCGTCTGCGGCGGCGGCGGCGCGCCCGCATCCGGCGGGTTGCCGGCGTCAGGTGGCGTTCCGGCGTCGGGAGGTGGTGTGCCCGCGTCGGGCGGCGGGGTGCCGGCATCCGGCGGGGCACCCGCATCGGGTGCAGGGCCGGCATCGGGTGGAGTTCCTGCGTCAGGCGCACCCGCGTCCGGCGGCGTCCCTGCATCGGGAGTTCCGGCATCCGGCACGCCCGCATCCGGAGGCCCTCCCGCCGAATTCCCCGTGACCACGAAGTCGTCGAACCAGATGCCCGCCAGCGTGGTGGACATTCCAGCCGTCCCCGCCGCCACGATGGCTGCGGCGGACGTATCGCTCACGCTCAGCTTCACCGCGCCATTGACCGACGCCACCAACTGCACGGGCCCGGCGCCCGTCGCGGTGAGGGAGATGGTGTTGAAGCTGCCCAGGTCGGCCGCGCCGCTCGCCGCGTCGCCCAGCACCGTCGCGGTGCCGTTCTTCCAACGGCGGATCTCCACGTGTCCGTTCCCCAGCAGCGCCACATCGTAGCGATCGCCGGACGCGCTCTCGCGCAGGTCGAGCGCGGCCGCGCCGGCGGCGAAGTTGTTGACCTTCGCCTGGACAGTGCAGTCCGCGCAGCTCAGGTTCTGCACGGCCACCTGGTCGGGGCCGTCCAGGTCCGACTCCGCTCGTGTCGAGGGCGTGCGCCAGAAGCCTGCGGTCACGCTCCATGCGGGTCCCATGCCGCTGGTGCGGTTGAAGTCGTCGGAGAAGAGCGTGCCGGACTGGGGAGGCGGGGGAGGCGGCGGCGGGGGCGGTGGTGGAGGCGGCGGCGCCGTCGCGCCGGGCGTGGGAGCGAAGACCAGCGCCACGCTGCCGCTGCTGTTCGCGTCTGGCGTGCTGCCGTACAAGCAGGCGACGCGCGGAGAGACGGTGGGGAGCACCTCCGCGCTGGCGGGATAGCCCTTGAACCCGCCGCTGCCCGCCAGCTGCTGCGCGGCGCCCAGGCCGTTCGCGTCCAGCGTTCGATAATAAAATTGGTAATTGGTGTTGGTGGCAAGCATGCGGTTCCAGAAGATCACCAGCGTGCCGGCCACCCGCGTGATGGCGGGCTGGAGCGCCCAGTCGGCGCTGCTCTCGATCAATTGCCGCGCTCCCCAGCTCCCGCTCCAGTGCCGGTACCAGAGCTGCTCGCCCACGTCCTTGTAGACCAGGTGCACGCCGCCGCTTCCGTCGCCGGCCGCGCTCAGCGCCGCGCCGTGGTAGATGCCCTCGGAAAAGACGGCCTGCCGCGCGCCCCACGTACCCAGCGGGTCCGCGTCGTTGCGCAGCCGCATGTACCCGGCGTCCACGCCGTGCGTCCCGTAGATCAGCATCAAGCGGTTCCCGCCGACGGGCAGGATGCGACCTCCGGGGCGGTCGGCGAAGGTGTCCAGCGACGACTGGGCCTGGAAGGTCTTGCCGCCGTCCGCGCTCACCGAGAGCACCAGCGTGAAGGTGCCGTCGCTGTTCAGCCGCTGCGCCCAGACCCAGAGCCGTCCCAGCGAATCCACCGCCAGCTCGCCGCGCAGGTACGCGGTGCTGGCAGACACCGAATCGAATACGCGCACCGCGGGCTGCGGCACCCAGTTGGCGTTGCCGTCCCAGCGCCACCACTGGAACCAGACGTCGTGGTCGGTGGAGCCGAAGATGTCCGGCCCCTCGTAGGAGAAGACCATCGCCACATCCATGCCCACCTGGACGAGGTCCGGGGTATCGCGCTCGCAGCAGTTGTCCTGGATGGGCGCGTACCACTGCCAGCTCTGCGCCTCGTCGTCGCTGCGGTAGAGCGAGAGCCAGTGCCCGGCGGCGCCATCCTGCTGGACGGCCAGCAGCCAGGTTGCCCGCCTGCCATCCTGGGGATCCATCCGCAAGAGGTGTCGCGCCGCCGGTAGCGTCAGCGCGTTTCCACCACCCGCCGCGATGACGTTCACCGGCGCGGCGAGCAATGCCGCGAGCAGGCCGAGCATGTCACCTCCCCCACGTTCCCCGATCAATCTAGGTGTGCCTCCCCCGCAAAGACGAGAGACAGGATTGCGCCTGCTAGAGTGGCCGGCATGCAAGAGTTCACCTTCAAGGCAGCGGCGGCAGGCGTCGTGCTGGGCATCGTCTTCGGCGCGGCCAACGCCTACCTGGGCCTGCGCGTCGGATTGACCATCTCCGCCTCCATCCCCGCGGCGGTGATGGCGGTGGCGGCGTTCCGGGCGCTGCGCATGCCCGCCACCATCCTGGAAACGAACCTGGCCCAGACTATCGGCTCCGCCTCCACGGCTCTGGCCACCGGCTCCATCTTTACCCTGCCCGCGCTCTTCCTCTGGGGCGCCGTGCCTCCCTACGTGCAGGTCGTGGCGCTCTGCTTCCTCGGCGGCCTGCTCGGGCTCGCGGCGATGATCCCGCTGCGCAAGGCGCTGATCGTCGATGCCGGCCTGCCCTATCCGGAAGGAACCGCCTGCGCCGAGGTGCTGCGCGCCACGGCCGGGGGCTCCTCGCGCAGCGCTTGGATCTTTCGCGGCATCGCGGTGGGCGCCGGCATCAAGCTGCTCGTCTCGCTCGCCTTCCTGGTGCCGAGCAGCCTCTCGGTCGGACTTCCTGTATTGCCCCGCGCGCAGCTCGCCATCGAGCTGGCGCCGGCGCTGATCGGCGTGGGGTTCATCCTCGGCTACCGCCAGTCGGCGGTGATCGTCGCGGGCTCGCTGATCTCGTCGCTGGTCTTGATCCCGCTGATCGCCTGGATCGGCGCCTCACTGCGCGCGCCGCTCTTTCCCGAGACGCAGCGGTTGATCGCGCAGATGGACGCTGACGCGCTCTGGTCGCGCTACGTGCGCTACATCGGCGCGGGCGCGGTGGCGGTGGCGGGAATCCTCACTGTGCTCCGCGGTCTGCCCACCATGGTGGGCGCCTTCACCGCCGTGGCGCGCGGCCTGAAGAGCTCGGGAGTGAGCACCGACCGCGACCTCCCCGGCAGCTTCGTTTTCGGCGCCATCGCGCTGGTACCGCTGGTCTGCCTGATCCCTGGCGTCTTCGCCGGCGACATGACCTTCTGGCCGCGCCTGGTCTGCGCGATGGGCGTGGCGGTGTTCGGCGTGCTCTTCGTGGCGGTGGCCGCACGCATCGTCGGGCTGGTGGGCGTCTCGTCGCAGCCCACCTCCGGCATCACGCTGGTCACGCTGCTCGGGGTGGCCACGGTGTTCGCGCTGATGGGCTGGACCGCCACCGGCGCGAAGGCCGCGGTGTTGACGGTGGGCACGGTGGTTGCCATCGCGGCGTCCAAGGCGGGAGACATCTCGCAGGATCTCAAGACCGGATACCTGGTGGGCGCCACGCCGGCGAAGCAGCAGCTTGGACAGCTTCTCGGCGCGGCGTTCGCCTGCTGGGCGGTGGCCGCCACCGTGCTGCTCCTGGGCAAGGCGTGGACGTTCGGGTCGCGCGACCTGCCCGCGCCCCAGGCCACGCTGATGAAGACCATCATCGAAGGCGTGCTCTCGGGCGAGCTTCCCTGGGGCCTCGTGCTCTCCGGCGGGGGCGTGGCCATCGGCGCCATGCTCT
>DASRTX010000569.1:0-2882 GCA_035655715.1 Myxococcales bacterium
TGATGGTCTGGCCTTCCGGGACCCTGGGCATCCCGTGCCGGTTCGGCGCGCCGTGCCCGAGGGGCCGCGGATCGGACGCCGCCGGCGTCTCCTCCATGCGGTGCAGGAAGCGCTCCCGCAGCTTCAGGCGCGCCTCGACGATGCGGCTCTCCTTCTCGTCCATGGGCCGATTCTACGCACGCACCGGAAGAAGGGTTGCGGCATCCATGGAATGGAGCCTCTTTTCACGCTCTTTTGAGCAGTTGCCCCGCCCCGTCCGCCCCTGTACCCTTCCATCTCCCGATGCGCTTGCCCATCCTCACGGACGACAAGTTCCACGACGAGTGCGGCGTCTTCGGCGTCTTCGGACATACGGAGGCAGCCAACCTCGCCTACCTGGGCATCCACGCGCTGCAGCACCGCGGGCAGGAGTCGGCCGGCATCGCTTCCTGGGACGGCCGCGAGCTGCACGTGCACAAGGCCATGGGCCTGGTCGCCGACATCTTCGACCAGGAGGCCATCGGCAGCCTGCCCGGCAGCTCGGCCATCGGCCACACCCGTTACTCCACCGCCGGCAGCTCCAACCTGGCCAACGCGCAGCCAATGTTCGCCCGCACCACCATCGGCAACGTGGCGGTGGCGCACAACGGCAACCTGGTCAACGCCGACGAGCTGCGCCACGAGCTGGCCGCACGCGGCGCGCTCTTCCACGGCACCAGCGACACCGAAGTCATCGTGCATCTCATCGCGCACCAGACGCGCGGCACCATCGACGAGCGCATCCACGCCGCGCTCTCGGACGTGCGCGGCGCGTATTCGCTGCTCTTCCTCACCGAGAAGGGCATCGTGGCGGTGCGCGATCCGCTGGGTTTCCGGCCGCTGGTGCTGGGGAAGCTGAAGAACGGCGCCACCGTCTTCGCCAGCGAGACCTGCGCGCTGGACCTGATCGAGGCCGAGTACATCCGCGAGATCGAGCCGGGCGAGATGGTGGTGGTGGACGACAAGGGGCTACGCACGGTGCAGCGGCTGCCGCCCCAGCGCGCCGGCAAGTGCATCTTCGAGCTGGTTTACTTCGCGCGGCCCGACTCGCAGGTGTTCGGCCGCAGCGTCTACACGACCCGAAAGGCGTTCGGGCGACGGCTGGCGCAGGAAGCGCCGGTCGAGGCCGACGTGGTGGTGCCGGTGCCCGACTCCGGCGTGCCGGCCGCCTTGGGCTATTCCGAGGAGAGCGGCATCCCCTACGACCTGGGCCTGATCCGCTCGCACTACGTGGGCCGCACCTTCATCGAGCCCTCGCAGTCCATCCGCCATTTCGGTGTGAAGCTGAAGCTCAACCCGGTGCCGGACGTGGTGCGCGGCAAGCGCGTGATCGTGGTGGACGACTCCATCGTCCGCGGCACCACCTCGCGCAAGATCGTGAAGATGATCCGCGACGCCGGGGCGCGCGAGGTGCACCTGCGCATCAGCGCTCCACCCACCCGGTGGCCCTGCTACTACGGCATCGACACGCCCGTCCGCAGCGAGTTGATCGCCGCCTCGCACACCGAGAAGGAGATCGCGAAGTACGTCACCGCGGACTCGCTCGGTTATCTCTCGCGCGAGGGGATGCACGAGGCCGCCCGCGCCGAACCGCGCGGCTTCTGCGATGCCTGTTTCACCGGCGAGTACCTGGTGCAGCTCACCCCGCCCCAAGCGGGCGTGGTCGGCGAGCACGGCCCGCGCGAAGGCAAGCCCACCGGCGCCGCCGAAAACCTCACCGTGCTGCGGGCGTAGCAACCCCCAAGACCGTGCAGGTGCACGTGCACTAGCACCCGCACGATTCACCCCCACCCGCACGGCTCTAAATCTGCCCGGATTTCGCGCTCGGCGGGCACCAGGTATATCGTGGTGGGGAAGGAGCCCACCTGTGCCGTCGATCATCGATCTGCTCGTCAAGATCCAGCTGCTCGACGAGCGCCAGCACGACGCGGTGATGAGCCGCTCGCGCTCGACCGTGGGCGGCCACGTCGTCCAGCAGATCGCCGAGATGGGCTACGCAACCGAGGGGACGGTGGCGCGCGCCATCTCGGTGGAGCTGGGCCTGCCACGCATCGACCTCTCCATGACCCCGCCCGAAGGCGTGGCGCTGGATCTCCTCGACGCGCGCTTCTGTGCCGAGCGGTTCGTGCTTCCGGTGGCGCTGCGCGAGGGCGGCGAGTTGCTCTGGCTGGCGATGGCGGACCCCACCGACCAGGACGCCATCGCGGTGGTGCGCGCAAGATCTCAGAAGCGGGTGCGGCCGGCGGTGGCGGGTCCCTCGGAGATTCTCAGGGCGGTGCGCTCGCTCTATGCCGCCGCGACCGGCAACGGCGCCCCCGAGCCGGTGCAGCTCAAGGCCATCGAGATCGCCGTCGAGGACAGCTCGCCCTTCGAGGTGGTGAACGTCGGCGACGACATCGAGAGCTCGCCCATCTCGCGCATCGCCAAACAACTCGGGGTGGAGGTCCCGGCGAACATGCCCTCGCGGACCCATCTCGAGCACCGCGCCCAGTTCGACCTGCGGGTCCCCAAGCCACTGCGGGCCATCCCGCCAAAGACCGACCCGGCGCAGCAGCCGGTGCCGCCCCTCACCTTCGACGAGCTGTTCGCGCCGGCCCCCCAGCCCGGGCCGATGGCCTGGGACGATCTGACCGATCACGATTTCAGCACGCTGGACGCGCTGCGCACCAGCCTGGAAAAGGGCGCGCTCGTGCTGCGGTCGCTGGCCGAGCTGTGCGTGGAGAAGCGGCTGATCACGCGCGAGGAGATGCGCAGGCGCAACCAGCGGAGTTGACTCTCAGGTCTTGAGCACGTCGCGGTGGGTGACCTTCACGTTGGCGCGGTGCTTCTCCGTCAGCCGCTTGCCCAGCTCCTCTGCCAGCGCC
>DASRTX010000570.1:0-6035 GCA_035655715.1 Myxococcales bacterium
GAAGGCGGTGGGCCGCGCGCGGCCCGACGCGCAGCCGGCCACGCCCGACAACACCAGCTTCTTCAGCGGTCATACTTCCACGGCGTTCACCATGGCTTCAGCGCTCTGCGTGCAACACGCGCGGCTCGAGGTCTACGGAAACGCCGCCGACAAGGTGGTGTGCCCGGCCGCGCTGGCGGTCGCCGCCACCACCGGCATCCTGCGCATCGTCGCCGACCGTCACTGGGCCTCCGACATCCTCGCGGGAGCCATCTTCGGGACCGCCGTCGGCGCGAGCGTCTCCTGGGTGCACCTGCGCGAGGTGGGCGCGGCATCGGCGACACTCTCTCTCGGGCCGGACGGACATTCCCTCGTCTACGGCGGAGTTTTTTGATGGCGGGGCTGATCGCAGCGCTGGCGTTGACGGTGGTGCCGGACGCCCGTTACCGCGCGAATGCGGTCTACCGGTTCTTCTTCGGCTCGCAATGGCGCGACGCGTGGACGGTGCCCATCGAGGCGCCGGTCCTCGACCTGGACCGCTTCGACGGGGGCCTGAAAGCCGAGCGCCGCGGCGGCGGGCTGCAGACCATCAACCTGCATTTCAAGAGCGCCAACGGGAGGACCTGGGTGTTCCGCTCCATGGACAAGGATCCCACCCGCATCCTCGATCCCGACACGCGCGAGTCAGTGTTCGGCGACATCCTCCAGGACCTGACCAGCACCGTGCATCCCTGCGCGGCGCTGGTGGTGGCGCCGCTCCTGGAGGCGGCGGGCGTGCCCCACGCCACTCCGGAGTTGGTCGTCCTGCCGGACGACGAGCGCCTACGGCCTTTCGGCGAACTGGGCGGGATGCTGGGTTTCATGGAGGAGCGCATCGAGCACCGGCTCGCCGGCAGCGACAAACAGCTGGAGACGGTCGGACTGATCGAGCGGCTCGAGGAGCGCGGCGAGGAGCAGGTGGATGCCCGCGCCTACCTGCGCGCGCGGCTGATCGACATCCTGGTTGGCGACTGGGACCGCCACGTCGATCAATGGCGCTGGGTGCGCTTCCGAGAGGGCGAGCGCAGGTTCTGGCGGCCGGTCCCGCGCGATCGGGACCAGGCGTTCAGCCGGTTCGACGCCATCGTGCCGGCCGTCGGCGAGTACTACACCAAGCAGCTCGCCAGCTTCCACGAGGACTATCCCGCCATCGAAAAGCTCACCTTCTCCGGACGCTACACCGACCGGCGCTTTCTCGTGCCGCTGGAGAAGCGCGAGTGGGACGAGGTGACGGCGGAGGTGAAGGCCAGGCTGACGGATGCAGTCATCGCCGATGCGGTCCGGCGGCTGCCGCCAGCGATGGTTCGCCAGGGCGGCGATGAATTGGAGCGCGATCTGCGCGCGCGGCGCGACCGCCTCGGCGAGGCTTCGCAGGACTTCTACGAACTGCTCGCAAGGCAGGTGAACGTGCAAGACCCGGCGGATGCCGGACCCATCGAGGTGAAAGGCGGCGCGGCGGGCGTCGAGGTGTCGATCCGGCGCGGCGGCGAGACCATCTTCCGGCGCACCTTCCTGCCCCGCGAGACCTCCGAGATCCGGCTGTACACGGCGGGCGAAGGACGTCCCCTGGTCGATCCGGCAGCGAGCAGCGCCATCTCCATCCGCGTGGCGGCCACGCGCGCGCCGCCGGCGGAGGGAGCGCGCGACTGGGGCCACGACCTGCTCTTCTTTCCCCAGCTTTCGTTCGACTCGACGCGCGGGTTGGTGCCGGGCGCGCGGGCGCTGCTCACCCACTACGGATTCGAACTCGAGCCCTTCTCCTCGCAGATGAGCTTCTCCGCCGCGTACGCCACCACCTCGCAGCGGCCCAGGCTCGAGTACGCAGCCGACCTGCGAACGCGCTCCCCGCTGAGCGGGCTGATCTACCTGGCCTATTCCGGGATGGACAGCGGGCGTTTCTACGGCATCGGCAACGAGACTGTGCAGAGCAATCCCACGCCGGGCTTCTACGATCTGCGGCAGGAGAAGCTCCTCGCCAACGCCCTGGCCGAGGCGCCGCTGGCTGGCCCTTTGAGAGCTCGCGTCGGCGTCCTGCTCGAGACCGTCCACACCCGCGAGGAGAACGTCGTCGCCGCGCTCCAGCCCTACGGCGCCGGGTGGATGACGGTGCCCGGCGGGGAGGTGGGGATCGCGCTCGACACCCGCGCCGGTGTGCTCACGTCGCGGCGCGGCTTCAATCTGCTCGCCACGGTGCGCTTCTCCCCGGCGTGGTTCGGGAACGAGCATGCCTTCACCAAGCTGCGCGCCGAGGCGGCGACCGCGCTCGGGGCGCACCTCCTGACCGACGTGTTGTTCGACCTGCGGATCGCCGGCGAGAAGAACTGGGGCACATATCCTTTCTTCGATGCCGCCTACGTGGGTGGCGCTGCATTCCGCTCCGGGTTGGAGGTGAGCGCTCCGTTCGGCGGCGGCCTGCTGCGTGGCTACGACCTGAACCGCTTCGCCGGCGACGCTTCGCTGGCCGGCAACGCCGAGCTGCGCGTGGCGCTGGGCAAGGCCAACCTCTTCCTGCCGCTGCGCTACGGCGTGGCCGCGCTGGGCGACCTGGGTCGCGTGTTCGCCGACGGCGAGAGCTCGTCGCGCTGGCATTTCGGCGCCGGCGGCGGGCTCTGGGTAGCGCTCTTCGCCACCGCCACCGGCGCCCAGCTGGCGACCTCGATCAATGCGATGGTGGTGCGCTCCGACGAGCGCACCTCGTTCTATCTTTCCGGCGGGTTCGGTTTCTAGCCGGCGGCGGCGCGAGCTATGGTGAAGGGAGAGGCGATTGGGCAATGAGCAAGGACCCGGGCACGATTCCGCGGTGCAGGTGCAGCATGGGTCGCCTGATCTCGAGGCTGCTCAGGCCGTACCGGAAATGGCTCACCGTCATCCTCCTGGCCATGGCGCTGGAGACGGCGGCCAGCCTCGCGGCGCCCTGGCCGCTCAAGGTCGTCCTCGACAACGTGATCGAAGGCAGCCCCGCGCCTTCGTGGCTGACCTGGGTTGCAGCATGGCTGCCGGGGGATGGGGTGCTGCGCAACGCCGCGGTGGCCGCCCTCGCCACCGTGCTGATCGCGGTGGTAGGCGCGCTCGCCGCGTACTTCGACAACTACTACACGGAGAGCGTGGGGCAGTGGGTGGCCAACGATCTTCGCGTCGCCGTCTACGACCACCTCGAGCACCTGCCGCTCGCGTACTACGACACGCACGAGACCGGCACCTTGCTCAGCACGGTCATCGACGACATCTCCACCATCCAGGGCTTCGCCTCCTCCGCCACCCTGGGCATCGTCGTCGATCTCCTCACCATCGGCGGGATGCTGGGCCTGATGTTCTGGCTCAAGTGGGATTTCGCGCTGGTGGCGGTGGGCGTCGCGCCCTTCCTGCTGCTCTTCGTCGTGCGCTTTCGCAAGGCGGTGAAGAAGGCCACCCGCGAGGTGCGACGCCGCGAGAGCGACATGGTGGGTGTGGTGCAGCAAGGGCTCGAATCCATTCGCGTGGTGAATGCCTTCGGCCGCCAGGAGCTGGAGGAGGCACATCTTTTGGAGGCGAGCCAGGCCACCGTCGAGGCCGCGCTCGCCGCCCGCCGGGTGAAATCGTTGCTCTCGCCGGTGGTGGCGGTGACGGTGTCCGTCTGCACCGCCTTCGTCCTCTGGCGCGGAGCTTCCTTGGTCCTGGCCTCGGCCATGACGGTGGGATCGTTGACCGTCTTCCTCTCCTATCTCTCCAAGTTCTTCAAGCCGGTGCAGGACCTGGCCAAGATGAGCGGCACCATCGCGCAGGCCACGGTCGGCGTGGAGCGCGTGCGCGGCATCCTCGACATCGACATGAGCATTCGCGAGCGGCCGGACGCGCGCGAGCCGGGAAAGCTTTTGGGGGCCATCGAGTTCGAGGCGGTCGCCTTCGCCTATGATCAAGCGCATCCGGTGCTCGCGGACCTGAGCTTCTCCATCGCCGCGGGCCAGTTCGTCGGCATCGTGGGAACCACCGGGTCGGGAAAGTCCACGGTGGTCAGCCTCATCCCGCGGTTCTACGACCCGGCCGCGGGACGCATCCTCGTCGACGGAGTCGACGTGCGCGACTACAAGCTGCAGTCCCTGCGCGATCGAATCGGCTTCGTCCTGCAGGACACCGTCCTCTTCCGCGGGACGGTGCGCTCGAACATCGCCTACGGCCGGCCCGACGCCTCCGAGCGGGAGATCGTCGAGGCCGCGCGGCTGGCCAACGCGCACGACTTCATCCTGCGCATGCCCCACGGCTACGACACACAGGTCGGCGAGCGGGGGCTGACGCTCTCCGGAGGCGAACGCCAGCGCATCGGAATCGCGCGTGCCATCATCCGCGATTCGTCCATCCTCATCCTCGACGAGCCCACCGCCTCGCTCGACTCCGAGTCGGAGAAGCAGGTGATCGAGGCGCTCGAGCGCGCGACGAAGGGGCGGACGGTGATCACCATCGCCCACCGCCTGAGCACCATCCGGGACGCCGACAAGATCCTCGTCCTCAAGGGCGGGTCGGTGGCGGAGCAGGGCAGCCACGACGAGCTGGTGGGGCTGGACGGCATCTACGCCGGGCTCCATCGCATCCAGCTCGGTCCCGGTGCGGCAGAAGCTGGCCGTCCCACCATCCGCAGGGCAGGAGGCTGAATGGCATCGCGCGCGCTGGTCGTGCTTCCTGACGATTCCGCCCGGCCGATCCTCGACGCCATCTCGGCGGCGTCGAAGTCGATCCGGGTGAAGATGTTCGTCTTCTCCGATCCGGGCCTGCTGCGCGCGCTGATCGCCGCGCAGCGCCGCGGCGTGAAGGTGCGGGTCATGCTCAACCCCGCCCGCCGGAGCGGGGAAGAGGACAACGAGGAAACGCGGCGGCAGCTCGCCGCTGGCGGTATCGAGGTCGCCGACAGCAGTCCCGACTTCCAGCTCACGCACGAGAAGTCGATGGTGGTCGACGAGCAGACCGGCTTCGTGCAGTCGCTGAACTGGGCCACGCGGAACCTGACCGAGACCCGGGACTACGCCGTCGTCACCACGCACCGCCGCGAGGTGGCCGAGATGGTCGAGTGCTTCGAGGCCGACTGGGGCCGGCAAAGGTTCCAGCCTCCTGGCGACCATCTCATCTGGTGCCCGGGCGGCCGGGAGCGGATCACCAGCTTCATCGATCGGGCGCGGCACACGCTTTTCCTGCAAAACGAGCGGTACCAGGACACTCTGGTGATCGAGCACCTGGTGCGCGCGAACCGCCGCGGCGTGAAGGTGCACGTCATGACCCGGGCGCCGCACACGCTCAAGTTTGACAAGCTGGTGGACGGGGTCGGAGGACTGCGCATCCTCGACGACGTCGGCGTCAAGATCCACACGCTCAAGCAGCTGCGGCTCCACGCCAAGATGTTCCTCGCCGACGGCGTCGCGGCCATCGTGGGCTCGATCAACCTGGCCCCGGGCAGCCTGGACGACCGCCGCGAGCTGGCCATCGAGGTGCGGGACGACGAGGTGGTGGAACGCCTCCACCGGGTGGCGCGCCATGACTGGGAGCATTCGCACCGGCTGGACCTGTCGGACGAGGGATTGCTGGCCGATCTGGGAGAGCGCGTGGACGAGGCGGCGCGGCTGGGCATCGTCGCGGCGGACGCGGGCTCCGGATCCGTGCAGGGCAAGAAGAAGCGCCAGCCTTAAGTATGACTTGACAGGCATATACATTCATGGATATATGTCTGGCGTGGAATCCTCGTTCGCCATCGTCGCCGAGCCCAACAGGCGGAACATCCTGAGCCTGCTGCTCTCCTCTGAGCGTTCGGTCGGCGAGATCGAGCGCGAGCTTCGACTCTCGCAGCCGTCCGTCTCCAAGCACCTGCGCGTGCTGCGGGAGGCCGGGTTCGTCGAATCACGGATCGAAGCGCAGCGGCGCCTCTATCGACTGAGGCCGGAGCCGCTGATGGAGCTGGACGCGTGGCTGGTTCCGTTCCGGCGCTTCTGGTCCAAGCACGTCGATGCTCTGGAGCAACACCTGGAAAAGATGGAGAAGAGGCCCGCTGTGAAAGG